>CAKQSC010000017.1 GCA_934271725.1 uncultured Clostridia bacterium | reverse complement strand
CTTTACGAGCAAATGCCCGTCGGAAGAAGCGGAATATACGGAATTACCCGTAGCCACATCAAACGTTGTTAAAGCAGTACCCTCGAAAACTCCTCCGCCCGTTGCGGTTATAACCGCGTTTGCGGGAACGTGAATAACGGAAAGCGAGGACGCCCCTTGGAACACTCCCGATCCGAACGAGAAAGCGTTGTCGGGAAGAGTGAACTCCGTAAGAGAAGTACATTGATAGAACGCGTAATCGGAAATAAGGTTGACGTTGCCGTAAAGGTTTACGGTCGACAAACCGTTGCATTGATAGAACGCGCCGAGTCCTATATACTCGATAGCCTTTCCGTCAAGTCCCGTAACGCCGTCTTTACCGTTGTAAATGTTTACCGTGGTAAGATTTTTGGAACCCGCGAAACAATATTGCGGTATTCCTACAAGCGGATATACGCTGACTTCGGTAAGTCCCGAATTAGCGAACATATATTCCGAAAGTTTGGTATCTTTATTCATGCTTACTTCGGTAAGCGAAGTACAGCCCTGAAATGCTCTTTCACCGGAGTTTCTGATCTTTCTTAAATCCGCGTAAGCAAGGGACGTACATCCGTTAAACGCTTTAACGCCCAAAGCGTAAGCATTCGTAAACGGGTATTCTTCAAGCGAAACGCAGCCCTCAAAAGCCTGTCCGCCTACCGTAAGAACGTTGTTTTGCGTACCCGTGGTGGTTATCGTAGTCAACTTCGCGTCGTTGTAGAAAGAAAACTCTCTTACGTATTTAACCGTATCGGGCATTACGACTTCTCTCAAATCAACGCAGTTATAAAACGCGTATTTCTGAATCTCTTCGACTCCGTTCGGTATGATTATCTTCGTTACGGAAGTGTTGGTCGCGGGGATTTTGTTTTTGTCGTAATCGTCCTCGTCGACTTCTATCGTCCGATCCGTCGTATACAGACAGAACGCGTACGCGCCTATATACAAAATACCTTCGTCGTCCGGAATGGTTACCGTTCCGCCGAGTCCTTTATACGCGACGAGCATTCTGTTTTCGATGACGAATTCGCTGTTTACCGTAAGCGAAAGTTTTGCCATTATGTTGGAAACTTTACCCGTTTCTTTGTTGGTAAACTCCGCGGTGACGATGGTAGAACCTTTCGCAAGAGCGACTATCGTTCTTCCGTCGTCGTCGATTTTAGCAATATTAGGTCTGCTCGATTTATAAGTTACGGTATAATTATCCGCAACGTACCACGGCTCCACATCGTATGCAAGGGTGATTTGTTCGCCCGGGTAGCACGCAATCGCACCGCCGTATTGATTAACGAATATTCTGTCGCCCGTCTTGCCTATCTGACTTGTCTGCGCGCCTCTCGAATACGCGAACTTCGTATCGAAATAAGAGAATCTCGCCGATTTGAGCGATTCCGTTTTTATATCGTCCACGTCGTTTTTGGACATAAGACTTATCTTGACGTCGTCGTCCGTATCGTTTTCGGAAGCCGTCTGACTTGCAGGTCTTTTCTTTACGTTTATCATAACCGTGGCTTTTTTCAAATCCATCTGTTCGGTTACGGTAATCGTTACTCTGCCGGCGGAAACGCCTACTACCTGACCTTCTTTTACAACCGCGATATTTTCGTTGGAAGAAGTCCATTGAAGGAACTTCAAATAATCTTTTCCTTCGTCGACGTATTTGTCCGCCGTCGCGAGATATTGAGTAAGGTCTAATATTTCGTCTTCGTATATAGAAATTACGTTGCACTTTTCGCCGTCCGTTTCACCGTCTTTCGTGAACTTGAAATCTCCTCTCGTTCCCGGAAGTTGGCAAATATAAATGTTGGAGTTAAGCGCGTAGTCTTCTATCGAGAATGCAAGTCCGCTCGTTATAAGCGCGTCGTCGTAAAGGTCGTCGAGGAAATCCGTTATTTCAAATCTTACTCTCGTAACCGCTCCCTTTTCGCCGTATACGGGTATGGGATTGTCGAGAAGCAAAGAATAACTCGAACTGGACGTAAATATTATAGGACTTATAGCCATTACGTACTGATTGTCGTAAACGTCCATATTGATATAATATCTGTCTTTCTTTAAAGACCTGTCGTAAATCTTCTCGTAAGATACCGATTCAAGCGTAGGTGCTTGGTTATCGAGATAGAAATCGAAACTGAACGTATTTCTTACGTTGGTGTCGACACCGCCGTCGCCGTAGTCGAGAAGTCCGGACATTTTGAATTCGTATTGACGGTTGTTTATAAATCCTGACTCGCTCGATTTGATTTTTAAATATTCGTAATAAGGTATGGGCGACGCGCCGTTGGGATACGCCTTGTTCGCGCTGTAATCAACGTGCTCGTAAACTGTTTCGCCCGTTTGCTTGTCCGTTATGGTGAACGTCATTTGTCTTGCGTTACGAAGAAGTCCCGCATGTACAGCCGCTATACCGTCGATAGAACCGAGCGTATCGGAAATCGCTATATGGTCCTCGCTTGCGGGAATAGCGTCGTATGCGTTGGTGTCTATATCGTAAAGATATGTTCCCAAAGGAATTATATAGTTATAGAAATAAGAACCGTAAGGCGTGGTTGCGTAATAGTCCGCTTTTATCTTATCGTCGTCGTCTATCGAAGCGTCGTGCTTTTCGGATTCGACTTCGTAATAAGTTTTATCGAACATGGGTGCTTCCGTCCAGTCACCGTAAAAAGCAAGGAAAGGAGCGTTGAGCGCGACTTCGCCGTCGTTTACGGGTTTAAGCGTTACGAAACCTTCTACGTACATTCCGTACGGGAACAAGGAGTCTATCATAGACTTTTCCGCGTCCGTAAGTTTATACGTCATCGTAACCGAAAGCGTTCCGTTTGCGTTTACCGTTACGGTTTTGCCCGAAAGGCTTCCGTCGCCGGTTGCGGTTGCCGTGTAGTTGTCGTTAAGCAACTGATCTCTTTCGGCAATGTGCTTTTCGTCCGCTTCCGAAACGGTTTCCGTCATTCCGATAATGCCGAGATTATAAGAAATCGGGGTATCGGAAACGTTTACCACGTTGAACTTCAAGGTGTAAACGCCCGTTCTTTTCGGGTCGTCTTTAAGTTCTATCTTCGTCTTTTCTTTGCCGTCTACCGTCAGATACGCTTTCGTTTTGGATACGGCGGAAATGCTTGCGAGCCCCGCGCCCTGTTTTCTCGGCGAATACGGGTTACCCTGTTCGTTTACCGCGATGGTAGCCGTCGACATAAGCATCTGATTGCACATAACGGATATCTGTTTGTGCGAATACGTCGGGAACTTTTCTTTTAAATATTGACGTATAAGTATAACTACACCGCAAAGGTTGGGCGTCGCCATACTCGTACCCGAAAGTTCGTCGTAACCTCCGCCCGGTACGGAAGACTTTATGTTTCCGCCGTGAGCAGTGATTTCGGGTTTCAGTTCAAGGCTGGGAGTAGGTCCCCAACTCGAAAAGTCGGACATGAACGGTCCCGCCTGATTGCTGTGAGAAATAACTATCGTACCTTCGGCTACGGACGCCATTTTCGTACCGTCCGATTTGCTTATCGATATTGTGGGAATATGGTCGCTTTTACCCATCGACATTAAGATATCGCCGTCGATGTTGTTGTAAATTATACAAGCGATTGCGCCCGCTTTTTTAGCGGCGGCCGCCTTTTCTTCAAACGTGTTGGTACCTCTTCTTACGAGAGCGACTTTACCTTTAACGTTAAGTCCCGTATAGTTTGCGGAAGAGCCTACGCCCGGTACCGTCACGTATTTTATCGTATACGACGAGGAAGAAGTCCAGTTCTGACTCTTGTAAAGTTCGTCGAAGAAATGGTTTTCTTTGCCCGTAAGCGCGTTGGATTCGTTGAAGAATATTATCTGAGAATCGTTTACGAGCATATACTGACTCATCGTACCGCTTATGGAAGCGACGGACAATGCCGCGTTGTACGTCGAGGGCGAACCTACCGTAGCGGAATCCGGGTTGGTAACCATGTTGGTGTTACCCTGTTCTCCGCCGTAGCCCGAGTTGTAACTGTTGCTCGCCGCCGTTATAAGGCTTATACCCGCCTCGTCTATTTTGTCGTAAACGGTGTTTATATAGTCCTCGTCTTTACCCGCTCTCGTAAATCCGCAGGAAGAACCGAGCGACATATTGATTGCGTCTACCCCGATAAGCACCGCGTCTTCGAGCGCGGCAAGAATATCTTCCGTTCTTCCGCCCGAATCGAGGTCGGGGAATACTTTCATTAAAACGAGTTGCGTATATTTCGCAACGCCCGTAATAACGTCGTCTTCACCGCCGATAATGCCCGCAACGTGCGTTCCGTGTTCGGAATCGTAAGGATAAACGTCTTTATCTTTGTCCGCGTAATCGTAAACGAAAGGTATTTTATTGTTTACGTATACGTCGTAAATCTTCAAATCTTTGGTATAACCTATCGCCTGAGTTTTTCCGAGAATGCTCGCGATATAGTCTTGTTTGAGCATCAGGGTTTCTTCGGGAAGAGTTTTCAAAGGTTCGGTGAACACGGTGTGGCTAACGTCGAAACCGGAGTCGAGAACGGCAACCGAAGTGCCTTCGCCCGTAAAGGGAACGTTGCCCGGATTGTAAATACCCGTGTCGTATATTTCTACGGCGTTTCTTATGGTAGAAGCGTCCGCAGACATGGTTTTGGGTTGATTGTACGTGTCCGAAAGGCTTACGGAAACTACTCCGTTGCAACCTTCCATATCGTCGAGTTTACCGTACGTCGTTTTTACCGCAACGGCGTTGACGAGCGTGGAATACTTATACACGACGTCCGTTATAAGTCCGCTCGCTTTAAGTCTTTTTATAACGGCGTTTTGTTTTTCTTCTATATTGTTAAGTTTCGCCTGACCGCCGAACGTAGACACATACTCCGCCACGCTCGTGTCGTTATCTATACAATCGTCTATAATCGCGCTACCGTCTACCGACAGAATGGCAACTACTTCGTCGCTGTCCTTATATCCGTTGTTTTCAAGTAAATATTCCGCTTTTATCTGAGAATTTACCTGTTCTTGCGTAAACTTATAATTGCTTTTAATGAACTGCAATTCGCCCGAATCCTCAAAAGGAAGTCCGGAAGTTTTGCCGTCGTCGGACGAATTTCCGCCGTTCGGTAACTCGGGAACGCACCCGACCGACAAAACGGCGATCGTCATTATCATTAAAACGGCTAATAATTTTTTAAGCATTTTATCTCCTTTTTTATTTGATCCAGAAGTAAATCAATAATATCGTAACCGTAAAACATGCTATTACCAGAAACAGCACGGGCAAAAATCTTTCCAGAGCGGCTCGTATTACCGCCCTTTTTTCTTTGAAAGACAAATGCACTTTCTCTTCTTTGCTCTTTTTTTTGTCCTTATCGTTTCCGGACAAACCGTTCATGTCGTAAACGGTATGTCCGTCGTCGATATAAATTACTTTTTTCTTTTTTTTACACATCGGTTTATTCGGCGGTAGTATCTTCCTTATCGGAATCGTCTGTCGTTACCGCATCTTTTTCTGCGTCCGTCTCAGCGTGTTCTTTCTTTTTGAACCACTTTTTCGGATTAAGTTTCTTAACCCAACCGAAATATTTTTCCTTTTTCGTAACAACCGCTTCTACGGGAGCGTTCTGCAACTCTTCCCACTGTCTGTCGTATTCTTCGAGATTGTCCATAATCTCTTTGTCGTAAAGGTGGCAGGAAACGAAATGTCCTTTCTCCGCCTCCGTATATTTCGGTTCGACAAACTTACATACGTTCATGCACTCTTTGCATCTCGTGTGGAACTTACAGCCTTTCGGCGGATTTGCGGGACTCGGAATATCCCCTTCGAGGATAATTCTGTTCATCTTTACGTCCGGATTAGGCACGGGTACCGCCGAGAAAAGCGCTTTCGTGTACGGGTGTAAAGGATTCGCGAATATTTCCGCCGTATCGCCGAGTTCCATCATATTTCCGAGATACATAACCATAATCTGTTTGGTTATGTACTTGACTACGGACAAATCGTGCGAAATGAACACGTAAGTAAGTCCGAGGCTGTTTTGCAACTCTTTAAGAAGGTTTATAATCTGCGCCTGAATGGAAACGTCCAAAGCGGAAACGGGTTCGTCGCAAATAACGAGTTTGGGGTTAACCGCAAGAGCCCTCGCTATACATATTCTTTGGCGTTGTCCGCCAGAGAACTCGTGCGGGTATCTGTCGTAATACTGCGGTTGAAGTCCGCATTTTTTCATTATGTCGTGAACGTGATCGTGAACTTCGTTTTTCGGTACTATCTTATGCACCTTTACCGCTTCGCTTATAATCGCGCCGACCGTCATTCTCGGAGGAAGCGACGAATACGGATCCTGAAACACAAGTTGCATGTCCGTGCGGTATTTTCTCATCGAACGCTTTGATATTTTGGTTATATCGTGTCCGTCGAAAAATACCTTTCCGCCGTCTATATCGTAAAGTTTGAGTATCGTTCTTCCGAGCGTCGTTTTACCGCAACCCGATTCCCCTACGATACCTATCGTGGTACCTCTTTGCAGTTTGAAACTTACGTCGTCCACCGCTCTTAAATACACCGTCGGTTTCCCGAAAAAGTTTTTCTTTATGGGGAAATACTTTTTAAGATGCTCTACTTCGAGAATGTTGTCCTCGCCCTCCGCCGTTACCGTCGTTGCGGGTTCGTTCGCCGTATCCGCGGTTTCGTTTTGCAAAACGTTTTCCGTTTCGTCTTTCGCTTTCGTTTTAAACAACGTTTTGGGATTGAGTTTCTTTACCCACGCAAAACGGGATTTTTTTTCCGTTCCGTTGTCCGTAACGGGAGCATCTTCGATATTGAGATTTTTATTTTCTTCCATCTTAATTCTCCTTTGCTCCGTCATAGAGATAGCAGGACACGACGTGCGTATCGCTTATCTTAACCTCGGGCGGATAACCGCCGTTGCATTTACCTATACATTTGGTACATCTGTTTTTAAAGTAGCAGTGGTCGGGTAAGTTAATGGGATTAGGAACCTGCCCCGGAATCGAATACAACGGTTCGTTCGCGTCTGAATCGATAAGCGGTTTGCTTTTTTGAAGTCCTATCGTGTACGGGTGAACGGGATTGTGGAAAATCTCCTTAACCGTGCCTTTTTCGATAACTCTTCCCGCATACATAACGACGACTTCGTCCGCCATTTCCGCGATAACGCCCAAATCGTGCGTTATAAGCATTATCGAACAACCCTCTTCTCTTTGAAGTTCTTTTAAGAGTTCGAGTATCTGTGCCTGTATGGTAACGTCCAGCGCGGTAGTAGGTTCGTCCGCAATAATGAGTTTGGGTTTACCGGCAAGAGCCATCGCTATCATAACTCTTTGACGCATACCGCCCGAAAGTTCGTGCGGGTAAGATTTATAAACTCTTTCCGGCATCGAAATGCCTACTTTTTTAAGCATTTCTATACTGTAATTTTTAGCGTCCGCTTTGGTAATGTCGGGTGTGTGCAGGAAAGACACTTCGTCTAACTGATAACCTATCGTAAACACGGGGTTAAGACTCGTCATCGGCTCCTGAAATATCATCGTAATGTCTTTACCGCGAATCTTATACATTTCTTTGGTGGGCATTTTCGCTATGTTATAAGCGAGTTTTCTGCCGTTTTCGTCGTGTTCGAGATCGGTAGAATTAAATCTTATCTCACCCTCTACGACCTGTCCTTGCGGAGCCTGCACCAACTGCATTATCGAAAGGGAAGTTACGGATTTTCCGCAACCCGATTCCCCTACGACGCCTACTATCTTGTTTTTGGGAATATCGAAAGATACGCCGTTTACCGACATAACCGTTCCGTTATCCGTAAAGAAACAAGTTTTAAGTCCGTCTATTTCTATAATATTATTTTCGTCTTTCATTACCGAAGTATACTCGTCGAGCGTCGCTTTTTTACGTTTCAACGACTCGTAATGCTTCATTTGTTTAATGTTGTATCTTATGATTTTGCGACTTTCTCTTATAGAAATATAATTAGTGTTCTTTTTTTGCGACTTTTTGTTTTTCTGTTCGGTCATAACTTACTTCCTCGCTTTGGGATCCATTGCGTCCCGTAATCCGTCGCCGACGAAGTTAAACCCTAAAACGGCCATAACTATCATAAATCCTGCCGGCAACCACATATTAAGGTGATTGTTAAGAACCGTGGGATCGTTTGACGTCGCTATCATCGTTCCCCACGCCGCTTGCGGTAACTGTACGCCGAGCCCTAAATAGGAAAGCGTCGATTCGTAAAGTATAACGCTACCGAGTCCCAACGTCATCGAAACTATAAGTTGTGGCATTACGTTGGGTATAAGGTGCTTGAATATCTTTCTCCACGTAGGCAAGCCCATGACTTCCGCGGCGGTTATATATTCCTGCTCTCTTAAATACAAAATCTGTCCTCTTACAAGCCTTGCGACACCGCTCCAACTGAACAGCGTTATCATCGCCATAAGAAGATATATTCTCACGCTAGAAGACACGTTCCACGAGTCTATCATTGCGGACGCTATCAATAGTATCGGAAGCGTAGGTATACAGTTGAATATATCTACGAGTCGCATAAGTATCTGATCTACCCAACCGCCGAAATATCCCGACACGCCTCCTAAAAGAACGCCGATAAGTGTTTCGAGTATTACTACAATAAACCCTATCGCAAGCGATATTCGTCCGCCGTACATAAGTCTTACGAACACGTCGAATCCGTAGTTATCGGTACCTAAAAGGTGCTTTCCGCTAGGCGGTGCGAAAGTGTTGAGCGGAGATACTATTTCTATAATCTCCGTAACGGTAGCCGTTCTTTCTTCCGTTCTTACCGTATCGCCGTCCTGTATTTCCACGGTATACGTATAAGTATAAGTGTTGGTCGTTCGCTGAATAGTAGGCGTTTCGTCTTGTTGCGTCTCGCCCCATTTCGTATATACGACGGGACCTAAAAATGCGAACAAAAAGAGGAAAATTATCATAACGAGTCCTACTATGGAAAGTTTTGAACGGAAAAATCTTCTCATAACGAGACGCATAGGACTCATTTCCTTATACGTAACTTCTTCCGTACCGTTCCCTTCCGGTTCGCCGTCGTCAAAGTTTTCTTCTCCTTCCAGAGCGAGTTCTTCGTCAAGGACGGTTTCCGGTTCTTCTTCCGTTTTTGCCTTGAACCAGGTTGCGGGATTAAGTTTTTTAACCCACGCAAAATAGTTTTTCTTTTCCGCAGTTTCCTCGGTTTCTTCGGGCGAAACGGAAGTTTCTTCTAATTTGTATTATTTATTATCTTCCATTTTTCACCTCTATTTGCCGAGTTTGACTCTCGGGTCTACTATCGAGTACATAATATCCGACAACAACGTTCCTATAACGGTAAGTATCGCAAGGAACATATTGTAGCCCATTATGAAAGGTATATCGCCGTCTTTCAACGCCTTATAAGCAAGGTTACCGATACCGGGGATTGCGAAAACCTGTTCGGTTATCATCATACCGCCGAACAAGGACGGTAAGATTCCCGCAAGCAAAGTAGCCAAAGGTATAAGAGTGTTTCTGAACGCGTGTTTATATATGACTTTATGCTCGGACAAGCCTTTCGCTCTCGCCGTTCGTATGTAATCCGCGCTTAAAACTTCCAACGTGTTCGTTCGCGTATATCGCATAAGTCCGCCGAGTGAAAGTATAACGCTTACGAATATGGGAAGTATAAGGTGCATTATCATATCGCCGAGTTTGGTCATCGTCCCCGCGAAAGTATTAGCGTAGTCCGCGTTTGCGTAAATAAGTCCGCTCGGCGGGAACCACCCCAAATCTACCGAGAATATCTTGACGACTATCGCCGCAAAGAAATACGTCGGAAGAGATATACCTATCATGGTAAACACCGTTACCGTGTAATCTCTTACGGAATATTGATGCGTCGCGCTCGATATTCCCAAAGGAATTGCTATAAGGAATTGAAGTATAGTCGCTATAACCGCTATCGCAAACGAAATCCACATATACTTCGCTATAACAGTACCGACGGGCAGTTCGTATTTGAACGACGTGCCCAAATCGCCCCTGAAAAGTTTTCCTATCCAGTTGAAATAACCCCTGAATATAGAACTCGCCTTTTCGCCGGAAGTCGCTTTTCTTTGCGTAACCACGGGGTTTATTCCGCTACCGTCAAACACGAGAGTAAGAACGCGGTTTTCTTCGTCGCCCGAATATTCCACTCTGTACGCGCCCGAATCGACGTCTTCTATAACGTCGACTTCGACTTCGACTTTCTCGCCCGTAATGGGATCTTCTTTCGTAACCGTCTTTTTCTCGCCGGTATAGTGGTATATACGGTAAGAACTTACGCTGTTCTGCTCTTTAAGTTGAATGTAATATTTAGCGACGCTGTTCGTATTTTCGGAATACGTACCGTAAAAAGTTTCGTCGTTAGCGACTTTTTCGGTCAATTCTTTATACGTAGCGGAGTTGATGGAACGGGTAAACGTTTTGCCGTCTACGTTACCGCCCTCCGTTTTAATGGTCATAAACGCTTCCGACACGTCGAGACCGTACAGTTTTTTAAAGTTATCTACGTCCGCCTGCGTGATCGTGCCGTTCTGCAACTGCGAGGCATATTTAATGTCTACGTAGTCGGTCGGCATAAGACGAACCATAGTATATATAATTATCGAAACGCCCAGAAGTATAATTACGGATATAAGAAGACGTTTTACTATATATTTAAACATTTCTTAAACCTCCTTTCAATTACGGGCGTTATTCCTGTAAACACTCATTTGTTTTCCTTAAATTTTATTATTTCGTTTCGGTAGCGTTTTTAACGCCCCGACGAATTCGGCAAATCTCGTTTAAAAACCCGCCGAAAGAGTTTTGTTTTTCGTTACCGCGACCGCACGGTTTGCGCGCGGTCGCGTAAATAATAATGTTATTTTATAACGAGAGAAAGTTTGTAAATATCGCTCGTAAGTCCTTTGAACGCCGTGGGATTAGCGAAGAAAGTGCTTTCGTCGATCTTGTCTGCGTTATATGCGAACAAATCGTCTCTCTGATAGGTGGGAAGTTCTACCGCAAGTTGCATTACAAGGTCGAGAGCCTGAGAGTATTTAGCCGCACGTTCGGCTTGAACGTCCGTTTCTCTTGCCTCGTCGATAAGGTCGGAAAGTTCTTCTACTATCGCCTTTTCGGTATCGTACTTACCGCCGTTGTTCATAAGAATCTGTTTGTAACCCCAGTTAAGAACGGAAGTCGCTTTGGAATCTTTGTGATAAACCTGATACATATCGGGATCTATCGTGGAACCCCACGCGGCAGCCCATACCGTAAGCGCGCCGCTTGACAATTTTTTAAGCGCGTTCGCGTCCGTTTTAACGCTTATCTGGAAACCGTTTCTGTTAAGGAAGTTTGCCGCGCCGAGCATTGCGTTGTATGCGGGGTGGTCAGTTTCTTCGCCGGCAATCGTAAAGGTGTAAACCAACTTGTTGGTGCCTTTCGTCCACGCGCCGTTTGAACCGCTGTAACCCGCGCCCGTTATCGTGGTGCCTTTAATACCGTTTCCGATAAGTCCTTGAATGAACTCGCTTTGTTGTTCCGCCGTAAGTTTGTTATCGGAAGCGATTGCGTTTTTGCCCTTCAAATAGTTTATATACGCTCTGTAATCGGGGTTTACCACCGTCAGATCGGAAGGAATGGTTCCGCCGATGTACGGGTAGTAAGAAGTAGTCCCTTTCGGATAAGCCCAACTCGACAAAGACATAGAACGGTGAATTGCCGAAGCGGTCGTTCCGTAATAGTCTACCGCCAACTGCGTGTTGATGCTGTGCATTATCGCCTGTCTTACTTTAAGGTCGGGAACCTTACCCGCATTGATACCTATATAACCGTAACCGGAAGTCTGTACGGACTTGTTGCCGATACCGTCTTTCTTTTTATTATTGAGTTCTCTTATTATTTCGGGTTTTGCGCTCGGTTCCGCCCAGTCAATCTGACCGGTGTACAACATATTCGTCATGTTGTTGGTGGAAACTACCTGATATCTCACCTTTTTGATAAGAGGCGCGCCCATAATGTAATAGGGATTTCTTTCGTAATAAATAATGTTGTTGGAATGGAAGTCGGAAGAACTTCTGGCAACTCCGCCGTTAGACGTGCTTGCCATATACGGGCCCGCGCCTACGGGAACGCCTACCTTGTCGGGATCTTTAACTACGTTCGTAAGGAAATCCTGACTTGCGTATTCGACGCCGAAGTTTTCCGTATAATCGAACGCTTCGATATGCGCTTCGTCCGAATAATAATACATCGGAGCGACGCCTATCGCAAAGTTCCAAATCGCTTTCGGGTCGATATTGTTTATCGTTATGGACAAAACTTCGTAACTGCCGTCTTTAACGTGTTCGCCGTCCGTTCCTATACCGTCGTAGCAGTTGGAGTTTTTGGTGCCGTCCGCATTGAACATTGCGCCGTAAGTAACTCCGTTTACCGTAACGGCTTCCGTCATATTAGCGAACTGTATACCGCTTATGTTTTTATAAAGTCTTTCCGAACCCGAGCCGGAGAAATAATCTTGCATTACCGCGTTGGTGATATAATCGTACAACGTGGTGGAAGTTACCCAGTAAGAAACTATTTCCGAAACGTTTGAGGGAATATTTGAATTATAAACGTAATTTATCGCCGCGTCTTTATCCCACTTTTTTACCGCGTCGTAATCGGGAGAAGTAGGTCCGGTGAGTTTCGCGTCTTTTTCGTCCCAGGAAATAAGCCCTTCGTTGTAAAGGAACATTTCTACGTCCGTCGTGAAAAGATTTCTGTGAATGTTGCCGTCTTTATCTCTGAAAAGTTGATCCTGATAAGAGTTAAGAGAGTTGGACCAGTCGTCGTTAAGTTCGTCTCTGAAAAATTCAAGCGCCTTTACGTAATCCTGAACGAGATATTTGTCGAGAGAATCTCCCGTCGCTTTATCTACGTATTCGGTTTGCAACTTATTTTTTAAGTCGTCCGCCGTTTCTATTTCGTCGAAGAAGTCGTTCCAGAGAGTGTCGCACGCTTCCGCAAGAGCCTGTATTCTCGAAGAGGCTTGTATCTGGAACTTTTCCATAACGCTGTCCTGTTCGTTTTCGTCCGCTTCCTGCGTTCTGTACGCTTTAAGTCCTACGATATCCGTAGAATAAATGGTGCTCGAACCGGTATATGCGGGATCGAGATAAACGTAGAAGTTAAAGAGAACGTCTTTTATAGTAAGATAAGAACCGTTGGAAAATCTTACGTTGTTTTTAAGAACGAACATATAAGTCGTTTTAAGACCGTTGTCTTTGGGCTCGCTGTTGTTGGTTATCTGCATATCCTTGACGATAGTGTCGTACTTGTCGCCGTAAACGGGTTTACCTTCTTCGTCGTTGGCAAGCATGGAAAGTTGCGTCATACCGACGACACTGCTGTCCGTACCCGAAGTAGAGAAGAACGGGTTGAATACGCCGTCGACTTCCAAAGTGGAAAATACCAACGGATCGTTTTCGTTGTCGTAAATCTTACCCTTTTTCTTACCGCATGCGGTCATGGGTAATACCGTCATCACGACCAGAGCAATCGCGATAATCTTTTTAAGTAAACTTTTTTTCATCTTATATTCACTCCTTAAATTTTTGCTTGTTTATTTTTATATCGTTACGCGCCCGCGGTCAAATCTTCTACCGTGAAATTGACCGTTACGTTCGTTTCCGTTACGTTTCCTTTATTGAGGTAACTCAAAGAATCACCGACAAAGAACTTGTCTCTTGCCTTATCGTTTATTTCTTTGATAACGCATTTACCGTTAAACGTTACGTTCGTAAACTCGCTGTTCGTTGCCCTTAAACATACGGGAGCAACCACAAGTTGAGTCATACCCGTATAACCCGATTCGATTGTGTAAATTACGTTTTCAAACGTTACGTCCTTTACAATCGCCCCGTCCGTTTTACCGAAAAGCGAAAGAACTATGCTTCTGTCGGGAATCTCATCGTCGATTCGTATCTCGCAGGATTCTTTTTTCACAACACACTCTACGGAAAAGTTTTTAATCGTGTGCCCGTTGCCGTAAATAACTCCGTCATACGTACCGGTGTTAATACCTTTCAACGTTTCGTTATTAAAATCTATATCGTTAAACAAGTATATGTTGGACCTCGAAGAGAAATATTTTTCAAAATCGCTCGCCGTGCTAACCATAACCCACGGCGTGTCGTTTAAGTTTTTAACGTACTTTACGAAAACGTCTACAATCGGGTTATCGTCGTCCTGCGGATGAACGAAATCCATATTCCAGTCGTTGCCCTCTTCGTCGTAATAACCGGGAATCATCGTATACCCGATTCTCGCTTCCGCAATGCTTTTCGCTCTCGTGTCCGAAAGTTTACCGTCCGTACCGATTACAGGATAAACCCACTCGTCGTTTTTAACCGCCTCGCCCGTTTCTTCGTCATTATAGCAAATGCGGTAAACGTATTTAACCCACCTTGCGTAAAGAGTTATGCCCGCATCCGTCACTTTGTCGGTTGCAAAGTTCCATTTGCCCGAGTAGGTAACTTTCTTGCTCTCTCCTTCGCCCTCTTCCGTTCTCGTTCTGTACCAGCCTTCGAGAAACATAGTGCCGTTCGTAACGGTTTTATTACCCGTGGAACTGCTTAAAGACTTGTCACCCAACTCCTTAATGAGGTTTTCCGTTCCTTTCTCGAAATTATAATAGTACGTTATCGGCATGGTACTGTTGGAATACGTACCGCCTTCGAGTTCAAAAACGACTTTTACCATACCGTCGTAATTGTCCGCCTTGGAACACCCCGCCGACAGAGAAATCGACGCGACGCATATTAAAAATAATAATATTTTTATGACATTTTTTTTCATCGCACAAATCCTTTTGATTATTGTTAGATTTTATTACAAAGTTTTTTGCATATTTACAAAAATTATTTACATTTTATGCAATAATTTTTGCATATAATCCATTTTATTCACGTTTTTGCCATAATGGTTCATTATGGTGTTCTCATTATACCAAAAATCGCATTTTTTTGCAACAAAAAAGAGGGCGAAATGCCCTCTCAACTATTAAAAGTTTTTATTATTCGTATAAGTATTACTTATATTATTCGCAATTATTCGGGATTTTTCTTTAAAATTACTTATTTTTGCAAGCCTTTTTTGCGTTAATCTGCCTGCAACGCGCCCGAAACGTACGAAACGGGAACGTCCATTTTAAGGGCTATTTCCCTTTCCGTCATACCGGAGTTTTTAAACCTTTTAACCACCGCGACAAGGTTTTCGCCGACCTCTATTCTATGCCCGTCGGCGTCCGTAAATCTTGCCTTTCTCTGCCCCCAACTTTCTTCTTTTAACGAGCGTTTGATTTTTGCGGTTTTAAGTTTTTTCAAAAACCCGTCGAAGTCCGTTTCTTCAAAATACAATTCGGTGGCGGAACCTACGGTAAGTCGTTTAAGTCCCACCGTTTTCAGTCGTTCTTCCGCGGACTGCAAAACAAGCCCGTCCGACAAAACTATCCTGTCGCCGAAATCGCAAACGACGCCGAGTCCCATTATTTCCGTATAAAAATCCGCTGATTTTTTCAAATCTTTTACCGCGATAAGCGTTCCCGAATATCTCATTTCAGTTTTCAAACTCCGTACGCCCCGAACGTCCGAATAAAGATAAAAATACCTGCATGGGATTTTTTCCGTCGTAAATTATACTGCAAACGGCGTTTGTGATAGGCAATTCCTCGCCGTAAATCTCGCCGAGTTTCTGCATTGCTTTCGCCGTGGTAACCCCCTCCGCGAGTTTTTGAAACTTTTCGCCTTTAACGTACGCTTCGCCGAACCGTCTGTTGTTTGAAAACTCCGAAAACAACGTCGTTTCGTAATCGCCGAGGTGGCATAAGCCGTAAGCGGAGAGTTCGTTTCCGCCCATTTTTCTTATAAGTCTGGCGACTTCTCTCGCGCCTCTTGCCATAAGAGGTCCTTTAAGCGTTTCGTAGCCTCCGCCGTCAAGCATACCCGCGGCGATACCCATAACGTTTTTAGCCGCCGCGCCTATCTCCGTGCCGATTATATCGTCGCCGTAATAAAAGCGAATGAGGTTGCTCCTTAAACTATCGGCAAGAAAACGTACGAGATTTTTGTCGTATCCGTCTATTACCATGCAGTTGGGCTTACCCTGCGTAAACGCCTGAATATGCCCGGGCCCAACCCACACCGCTATTTTGTTTTTGTCTATACCGCTTTCGATCATAACTTCCGAAAGTCTTTTGCCCGTAGCCTCTTCTATGCCTTTCATACACAGAACGAAAGTCTTATCCGACACGTCGAACGCCGTTACCGATTTCATAAAAGAACGCAGTGCCTGCGAACTTATGGATATGACTATAACGTCGCTCGATTTTACGGCGTGTTCCAAATCGGAAGAAAGTTCTATCTCTTTTTTAAGTTCCACGTATTCGTTTCTGCCCGTTTCTTTAAGAACTTTGTAACTAGGCGCGTCTTCGAGCCCCCATTGTATGACTTTGTGTCCGTTTCCGGCAAGATACCACCCGATAAACGAACCCCACCTACCGCAACCTAAAACGGAAATGTTCATTTTAAACTCCTATAAACTTCTTCTGTCCGCAATCGCGCGCGACAACGTTTCGCCGTCGGCATATTCGAGTTCCGTACCCATAGAAATGCCTCTTGCGAGTCTTGTTACCCTTATACCGCACGGCTTTAAAAGATTTGCAATATACATCGCGGTCGCCTCTCCCTCCACGTCGGGGTTGGTCGCGACGATAACTTCTTTGATTCCGCCGTCCTTAATGCGGTCGAGCAACTCTTTAATTTTAAGATCGTCGGGAAAAACGCGGTTAAGGGGCGATATTACCCCGCCGAGAACGTGATAAAGTCCGTTATACCCGTGCGTTTTTTCTATGGCGATAATGTCTTTCGCGTCTTTTACCACGCACACCGTGTCCGAACTTCTCGTGGCGCATATATCGCATATTTCGCCCTCGCAGAAATTACCGCAAACCTTGCAGTAATGCACGTTGTTCTTCGCGTTTACAATCGCTTCCGCAAACGCTTTCGCCTGCTCGTCCGACATTTCGACTACGCTGTAAGCGTACCTTTGAGCCGTTTTCTGCCCGACGCCCGGCAGACGCGAAAACTCCGTTATGAGCGCGCCTATCGGTTTGATATTTACTTCCATTTATTAAAAGAGTCCCCCGCCCATTCCTTTATACGCGCCGAGTTTCTCTTCCGCAAGAGCGTCCGCTTTACCGTTCGCGTCGCCGATAGCCGCCATTATAAGGTCTTCTAGCATTTCAACGTCGTCGGGATCAACAGCGTCTTTACTTATTCTCACCGCTTTTACGAGTTTGTTGCCGTTGACGGTAACCGTTACGAGCCCTCCGCCCGCACTGCCTTCTATTTCAGCCTCTTCGAGTTCCGCCTGCGCCTTTTTGATGTCCTCTTGCATTTTCTGCGCTTGTTTCATAAGATTCTGCATCGAGCCTCCGCCGAAACCACCGCCGTATCCGCCTCTGAATCCTGCCATTTTTATATCTCCTTTTTTAGTCCGTTCTTACGATATTGCCGAATATTCTTTGCATTTCGTCTATACCGTCGTCTATTTCTTTCTTTTCGGGCGCGTCGCCCGCAACTTTAACCTCAACGTCTATATCGCCGTACTCTTCGAGCATCTTTTTTATCGTATCGACGTTGTCTTTTCTCGAAATCATCGTCTTGTCGCCTTCCGAATCGACAAACACGACGAGCGTGTTGCCCTCTACCCTCAATTTAACGTTCTGAAACGCCGCCCACATTGCGGTATGCAATCCCTGTCTGAGTCTTCTCGTCAAGAGCCCCAAAAGTTCCATAGGTTTCGAGTCGCAAAGGTCTTTCGTTTTTTTGCTTGTCGAATAAAACTCCTCCGCCGTCATTTTCTTTTCGGGCGAGGGTTTCGTCTCCGCACGGGCTTCTTCCGTCGGCAAAGAAACGGGT
>CAKQSC010000016.1 GCA_934271725.1 uncultured Clostridia bacterium | reverse complement strand
TAAAATTCTATAAGGAGTTGTAACCATGAAATCTTTTTTAACTTTTGTTAAAGAAAATAAAATTATATTATTTGTTTTTACAGATTTAATCTCACCACTGATTGAATCTCAAATAAATGATAAAAAATACATAGTTATATTAATTATTCTCAGCTTTGTATTTAAAATATTTTCCGTTGTATTTCAACACGACCGTCATATCGGCGTTCGTCGTGTCGAGCGCAAGATAATTTTTCATAAAAACCTTATCGTCCTCGTATTCTCGCCCGTAATTTCGATCTCAACCGTTTTCGCGTAATCGGGTATGAGTTCCTTTATGTTTTCCGACCACTCCATAACGCAAACGCAATCCTCGCCGAAATAGTCGTTAAGCCCGAGCCTTAATGCGTCCTCGTAAGAAGAGAGTCTGTAACAGTCGTAATGAAACAAAAAATCGTCGTACACGTTGAGATAAGCGTACGTGGGACTTGTTACTTCTTCCGTTATTCCAAGCCCTTTGGCAAGACCTTTTACGAAATGCGTTTTCCCCGCGCCCATTTCGCCGTTAAGCAAAATAACGTCCCCTTTTTTAAGTTGTCCCGCGAAATCTTCGGCAACCTTTACCGTTTCTTCCACTCCGTTTACTTTGATTTCTTTCATATTTTCAAAATTATCTCTTTGACTTTTTTATACAGACAAATAACTATCACGCTCACAGAAGCGGTTTTTAAAAGATTGAACGCAAGCGCGTACGCCCATACCGAATCGAACAAATCTTTAAGCCCGTATAAGGGGAACAACACGAATTTGTTAAAGAGCAACGCGCACGCCGTGTATATTATGCAGGATACCGCAAAATAAAGTATAACGAACCCGAGCCCTTTCTTTTTCGCGTAGCACAGACAGGGTATCGCCATAAACACAAGGGATAACACGAAGTTTCCGAGTTCGCCCACCCCTCCGCTACTAGATTTCGCAAGGCACAACAATTCTTTTGCAAGCGAGGCGAAAGTTGCCGGCAAAAAGCCGTAAACGAACGCCGTAAGCGTGATTATCGCAAGCGAAAAATCAAGTTTGAAAAAAGGTGTTGCGGGAAATATGGGAAACTCCAACAAACTTACGCAAAACGCAAGCGCCGAAAATACCGCGGATCCCGCAATTTTTTTAGTCAACGATTTCTTTTCCATTTTATCTTCTCCCGTCCGGACTTATGACCGAATGTTTTTCGGTCTGTTCACCGTCGGTTACGGAGTTTCACCGTATCAACGCAAACGCGCTTGTAGACTTTAACTACCGGTGGGGAGTTCCACCCCGCCTCAAAGATTTATTTTTATATAACGCCCTTATACGGCTGTTATTTCGTAAGTATTTCGACTAATCTCGAAAGGGTTTCGGCGTCCGTCGACGTGGAGTTCTCCGCCGTCGCCTTTATGCCTACGCCGTGAATACACGTTCCCGAAACGGGCCAGAGGATTCTCGCCGTGGTGATTTTTAACGCGTCGCCCGTTATGTTGTTGACAAGCGTGGATTGCATAATGCCTTTACCGAAAGTTCTCGATATCCCCTCTTCCAGATTTTCGTTCTGAATTATTATATCCGAATAGGAAATAACCTCGTAATCGATAAGCGCGCCCATAAGAGCCTCGCTTGCGGAAGCGGAATATTCGTCTGCGAGTCCGTAAACCTGGTCGAACTTGCGACAGTTTTCTTTTGCGGTGTAATATAATTCCGTTTTACCGCTTTTAAGTTCGGCGACCGCCGTGAGTTTTTTGCCCCCCTCGACGAACAACGCGACTATGTCGGACATCATCGAAACGTATCCTCCGCCGTTGCTTCTTAAATCTATCACTATATTCGTTTTACCCTTTCCGACGGCGTAATCGAGGCAACTTTCGATGTTCTGAACGGTATTGTCTCCGTAAAAGTTGGTAAACTTTACGTAAGCCGTGTTGTCGGGCAATTCGGGTATGTTACCGCCCTCTTTTTCGACCATATTCGTGCCTTTTTCGCCGTTGAATCTGAAACCCTTGTCCTTATCCGCATAGGTTACGAGATTACTTACGAACGCTTCTCTCGCAAGAGTAAAGGTTTTTATAACCCCGCCGTAATCTATCGTCAAGGTAAACTTTTCGCCGACGGCTTTGGAAAGCACCTCTTTACTGAATTCGTCGTAATCGGCAACGTCCGTATCGTTTACTTTTATAATCGTACCGCCGGCGGTAATCCCCGCGTTTTCGGCGGGCGAGTTGCCGTATACCGTGTGTATGGTGGCGTCCGTACTCGATTTTAAAAAGGTTACGCCTATGCCTATAACGTTACCGCTGTCCGCTTCTACCGACGCTTCGTATTCTTCTTTCGTGTAAAACTCCGAATATTCGTCGCACACGCTGTCGACGATAAGTTTGGCGTAATCGCTGTAAGAAAGTTCCTTATCGTCGTAATAATAATCCTCTATCGCTTTTATTACCCAGTTGATATCTTTCGTAATGTATTGTTCCGCGGAAGAAAAATCGCACGAAACGAAACAAAAGGAAAATATTACCGTTAAAAGTAAAAGAAATAATTTTTTTATTTTCATTATTGTTCTCCTTACTTAATCTGCGAAAGCATTACCACTATAAGATGAAAGGTAACGGCGTCCGAAAACTTTCTTATATCGAGCCCCGTCGCTTTTTCTATTTTGTCAAGTCTGTACATCAAAGTGTTTCTGTGAAGATACAATGCGTCCGCCGTGTCCGTTACGTTAAGGTCGTGACGTAAAAAGGTTTCGGCGGTCATAACCATATCCGAATCGGAAAAAACCCCCCTTGCGTTCTCCGCGACAAGCATATCGAGGTATTCGCTTATTTTGTATTTGGGAACTTCTTCCAAAACCTTTACGAGCAAAAAGTCCTTATATTCGTGCACCCCTTCGCCCTTAAAATATATTCCGCTCATTTTAACGGCGGATTGCGCCTGCGCGTAAGACTGCATCGCTTCCGTAAGTTTTTTTACCGTTCCGCCGACGCCTATGTCGACTTTCACGCCGAACTCCTCGAACAACGCTTCCCAAAGCATATTCGCGAAACTTCCCGACGAGGAATATTCGTCGCCCGCCGTTACGAACCTTACGTAAGCCACGGAAGAAGAGTTCATTATAACGGTTATGTCGTTACTGCCCGAGGCGTAGTTTTCAAGAAACACCGTCACGTTTTCCGCGCTCACCTTGTCCGTATTTACAAGAAGCGCGAAACACGGAAGATCCGTAACGCCGTATCTTACTACGTATTTTTGTATCTGCGTTCTGTTTAAATCTCCGTTCAGAAGAGATTTTATATAGTCCTCTTTGTCGAGGCGTTTCTCTTCGTCCGTTTCGCTTTCTATAAGATTCATAATGAGCGTGGCGTAGTTATATTCCGTTTTCGTCGCGCCCTTTATGCTCCCTATAAGCCTCGTGTTCTTGAACTTTAACTTAAAATACGTTCTGTCCGTTACGGTGTCCGCAAACACGTCGTCGAACTCTATGTGCGTGGGAACGACCGTTTCGTCAAGACCGCGCGTCGAATAGAAAAACTTTTTCGTTTCGGCGTAAACGTCTATATCGATGCCCGTTTTCTTTTTTATTCCGTTTAATAATACGTTGAGTTCGGATTCCATTCTTTCTCCCGTCGGTTTGAATATATTCTCTATTGTATATTATTTTTTGCCTTTTGTATAGCGTTTTACCGCCGTCTTTTTATTTTATAGACTTATAAAATAACAAATATACCCTAAAACGACGCTTAAAAGATATAACGTCGCTATAAGCAAAACGCTTTCCGCTATTCTCTTTTTGTCTTTGAATATCGCCGTAAGCCCCACGCCCGCGTTAGCCGAAAGCCCCGCTATCAGCCCCGCAAAAGTAATGCCGCCGTTTAAAAACGCCTGACTTATTATAACGGACGAAGCGCAGTTGGGTATAAGTCCCACAAGCGCGCAGATTATCGGTTGAAGTTCTTTTCTGCCGTCTAAAAACGTCATTATTTTGTCCTCGCCTATAAAATAGAACAACAAAGAAAAACAAATATTGACGACGAGTATGCACACAAATATTTTAAGCGCGTGTAAAAACGGGTGTAAAAGATATTCCTCCAAAACGTTTTTGCTTTTTTCGTGGCAAACGGTACATTCGAGTTCGTTCGCTTGTTTAAAGGTCGTATCCCTTTTTATTACAAAGTTGATAACGAACCCGACGGCAATCGCAAACGCCGTTTTTATTCCTATCAGAGAAAGTATTGCAAGCGCGCTCGCTCCGCCCGAAATAAGAACGATTAGCCCCTCGTCCGAAGAGGACAGAAACACGGCGAGCATAGTTCCCGTGCCGATAAGTCCGCCGGCATACAGCCTTGCGCACATTACCGAAAGACCGCATTCGGGTATGACGGACAAAAAAGAACCGTATACGGGCGCGACTTTGCCCGACAAAACTTTTTTGATTTTTTCGTCCCGTTCGCCGTGCTCGTATATCTCTATCACGATATATATCAGCACGAGAAAAGGTAAAGTTTTCAACGCGTCGAACAGCGCGTCCAGAATCGCCGAATACATAATTTCCCCGATTTAAAAGATATACTTTATTTTACACTTATAACCGCTAAAAGTCAACGCATTTTTTCTTTTTTAAACTCTGTGCCGACGAAAATCGTCCGCATAAAAAACTTCCCCCTTTTACGGCAAAAATAAAGCACGCTTTTTCGGGCGTGCTTTTATTTTACTAATTCCGTTTATAAATTATTTCGCGTCGGTAGCGGTGGTGTCTTCCGCCGTCTTATCTTCCGCGACAGCGTTTTCTTCGACAGCCTTATCAGCCTCTTCTTCCGCCTTTCTCTTTTCGTTTTCGAGATATTCCGCCTTTGCGTCGGAATCCTTTGCGACAAGCGTCATTTCGGTATCTTTATCGAACAGGTGAATGTGTTCCATATCGATTGCCATATCAACCGTTTCGCCTTTCTTCGTAAGAGTTCTGTTGTCGACTCTCGCGATAAGCGTTGTGGTATCGTCTACGATGCTTTCGATAGTGTCTTCGTCCGTTTCTTTATTTGCAATCGCGTTTGCAACCTTGCAGTAAAGCAACGTTTCGGAGCCGAGCATTTCGACAACGTCAACCGCAACTTTTATGGTGCAGTCCTTGCCGTTTTCTTCGATATATCTCGCTTCGTCGTGAAGGTCTTCGGGACGAACGCCGAATACTACGGGTTTACCCGTGTTGATATATTCTTCGGGGTGGTACATAAGGTCAACCTTGTCTTTGGGAAGTTTAACCTTTTCGCCCTCGAACTCAACGTAAACGTTCTTCTTGTTGCCCGTGAGTACCGCGGGGAAGAAGTTCATTTGCGGAGTGCCTATGAAGCCCGCTACGAACTGATTTACGGGATAATCGTAAAGGTTTTGCGGAGCGTCTACCTGTTGCATGAAACCGTCTTTCATAACGACGATTCTGGTACCCATGGTCATTGCTTCTACCTGATCGTGCGTAACGTAAATAAAGGTCGTCGCGAGTCTGTTGTGAAGTTTGGTTATTTCCGTTCTCATCTGAGCGCGGAGTTTCGCGTCGA
This sequence comes from uncultured Clostridia bacterium, assembly GCA_934271725.1. Taxonomy (GTDB): domain Bacteria; phylum Bacillota; class Clostridia; order Christensenellales; family Borkfalkiaceae; genus CAKQSC01. The sequence goes on along the minus strand of CAKQSC010000016.1, from coordinate 12,789 downwards.
GGTTGGAAAGGGGTTCGTCGAGAAGGAATACTTTCGGTTCGCGGACGATTGCTCTTCCTAACGCGACACGCTGTTTCTGACCGCCGGACAACGCCTTGGGTTTTCTTGAAAGATACATTTCGATACCGAGAATACGAGCCGCTTCTTTAACTCTCGCGTCGATTTCCGCTCTCGGCATTTTACGGAGTTTAAGACCGAACGCCATGTTGTCGTAAACGGTCATGTGAGGATACAAAGCGTAGTTCTGGAAAACCATCGCTATATCTCTGTCCTTGGGAGGAACGTTGTTTTTAAGTTGTCCGTCGATGTAAAGTTCACCGCCCGAAATTTCTTCGAGTCCCGCAATCATACGGAGAGTGGTGGACTTACCGCAACCGGAAGGTCCTACGAATACGATGAACTCTTTGTCGTCGATATCGAGGTTAAAATCGGTTACCGCCGTTACGCCGGACGGGTAAACTTTATAAATGTGTTTAAGATTAAGACTTGCCATAAAATGCTCCTTTTTTTCGCATTATAATTTTTTACTATAAAAGTATACCACCTATCGGACACTTTTTCAATAGGTAATTTCGCCGAATTACTGCGTCTTTTTTATGCTTTTTGCACAATTTTATTCGGTTTTACCCTTTCCGTCCGTATTCTCTTCGCCGTTTACCCCGTCGTTTTCCGAAATTACCGCCGTATCGTCGGCAACCTGCCCGTTTTTAACGTTTACGGGGTTTACGGAAAGAACCGCTTTGCGGAACCCTTTAACCCCCATTATGAGAACGCCTACGACAAGGTCGAGCAACAAATCTATAAGTGTAAAGGAATTATATGCGAAACTGTACGCGAGCGCGCTGTCCATCGTAGACCATGTGTTGAAAACGAAATAACCGCTTAAAACGTGGCTTATATATCTGAACAGAACGCCTATCGTCATACCCAAAGCGAGTTTTAAAGCCTCCTTGTCTTTAAGGAAAGTAAACTTTCTGGCGATTCCCGTAAGACCTATCGCGCCGAACGCTATCGGATAGTCGAGCAACACCTGCATAGGCTCGTAAATCTGAGGATTTTGCAGACATTGCAAAACGCCGTACAACACCCCGACGAATACGCCTTTTCTGCTACCGAACATGTAAGAATAAATCATTAACGGCAACAAGGAAACAAGCGTTACCGAACCGCCCATAGGCATAGAGAAGAACTTTACGTAAGAAAGAGCGAACGAAAGCGCGACGCATACTCCCGCATAAGCGAGTTGTTTTGTTTTGCTTGCCGTTCCGTCGTCTTTGCCGAACACGAACGCAAGCGACACTATCGCGACGATGAGTATCGCCGAAAGAGAATAATACCAACCGCTTTTAATGGGTTTATATGCGCTATCCGCGGTAGGCAATACCGCTATAAGCACGGCTAAATATATCGCAACGACCGCCAACGCTATATACGCGTAATACGAATATACCTTTTTGGCGTATTTGCCGAGAATAAGCCCCGTTACCGCAAGCGCGATTATAAGAAAGAAAAACCCTACGAACAGATAAAAGTTAGCGTCGAGTTCGCCCTTTACTTTCATTCTCGTAATCTGCAAGAACATTACCACGGCGATAAGCGTTACGCTGTAACCGAGCGCTACGCCGAGTCCTATCTTTTTATACGCCGAAAAATAGTCTCTTTTAACCGCGTAAACGACTATTCCGGCAACGGCAAGAACGACGAACAACGCAAGCGTTACCCACAAAGCGTATTCCTGAACGCCCGTTATCACCGTTTTAAGCGTGTCTTTGTCTAAACTTAAAAGACCTTTCATAATTCTCCTTTGTCTTTCGCGGACGCGGTTTATAAAAAAAATAACCGCCCCGAACGAAAAACGGGGCAGTCTTTGCCTAAAAAATCCTATCTCCCTTCCATGAATGACCGTGGCAGGTTCAACGGGTATAATCTCAGCCTTAAAGGCACCCCAAAACTTTATTCGATATTCGTATTTTAACACCCTTTGCCCCGTATGTCAACTTTTTGCCGTTAAACTTTAAAAAAATTATTTTTTTATATCAAATCGTTTGACATAGATTTGCGATATATATATAATACTGTTTGTTGAGTTTGTTTACTTTTACTAAACTTTAAGTTTAAAATGCCTAATCGAGGGTTTTAAGAATGGAAATAGGTGAAAAAATAAGAGATTTAAGGCAGGGTTGCGATTTGACGCAGGAAGAACTTGCCGACAGGTGCGAACTTACCAAAGGGTACATATCGCAACTCGAAAACGATTTGACTTCCCCGTCGATTGCGACGCTTATAGACATACTTTCCGCGCTCGGAACGAATCTTAAAGAGTTTTTCGACGACGAACCTACGGAAAAAATCGTATTTACGGAAAACGAGTTTATAGAAAAGGTCGAGGACGAATACACACTTAACTGGCTTGTACCCAACGCGCAGAAGAACGAAATGGAACCCGTTTTAATGCAACTCAATCCGAAATCGGCAACGGAAGAGGACATTCCGCACGAGGGCGAGGAGTTCGGCTACGTTATAGAAGGCACGATTACGATACTTTACGGCAAGAAAAAACACGTCTGCAAGAAAGGCGAAAGTTTTTATTTCGAGAGTAAAAAACCGCATTCGATAATAAACAACGGTAACGTGAAGGCGGTATTTATATGGGTGGCATCGCCCCCGACGTTTTAATTTTACGGGAGATGAATTATGAACAACAACGAAAAAATCATTCAACTTGTCGACATTAAAAAAGAATACGACGACACTACGGTTATCGAAAACCTTAACCTGTACGTAAGACGCGGTGAATTCGTTACCCTTTTAGGTCCTTCCGGTTGCGGAAAATCCACGACTCTCCGTATGATCGCCGGTTTTGAAAAACCGACGAGCGGAAAAGTGCTTTTGAACGGCGTGGATATTTCTTCCCTTCCCCCCTATAAAAGACCTATAAACACCGTATTTCAGCGTTACGCTCTTTTCCCTCACCTTAACATTTACGACAACATAGCGTTCGGTTTGAAAATGAAACGTTTCAACGTAACCTACGAAACGGCGGAAGGCAAACGCTACGTAAAGAAAGAAAAAATGAAAAAAAGCGAAATCGCGCAAAAAGTCGAAAGGGCTCTTAAAATAGTCGACCTCGAAGGGTTTGAAAAAAGAGACGTTTCCACCCTTTCGGGCGGGCAGATGCAAAGAGTGGCGATTGCGAGAGCGATTGTAAACGAACCGCAGATTCTTCTTCTTGACGAACCTTTGGGCGCGCTCGACCTTAAAATGAGAAAAGATATGCAACTCGAACTCAAAGAGATGCACAAAAAACTCGGCATAACCTTTATATACGTTACGCACGATCAGGAAGAAGCGCTTACCATGAGCGACACCATAGTCGTTATGAAAGACGGCGCGATTCAGCAGATAGGAACCCCCACCGACATATACAACGAACCGGCAAACGCGTTCGTAGCCGACTTTATAGGGGAAAGCAACATATTCAGCGGTACGATGATGACTAACAAAAAAGTCCGTTTCGTCAACCACGCGTTCGACTGCGTGGACGATTTCCCGAAGAACGAAAAAGTGGACGTGGTCGTACGCCCCGAAGATATTTTCCTTCTCGACGAAGGCAAAGGACAGTTGGACGGCGTTATAACCTCTTCTATCTTTAAAGGAATGCACTACGAAATGATTTTCACGGTCGGCAAGGCGGAGTTCGTTATTCAGGACACGGCGGAACGTAAAGTAGGCGAAAAGGCAAGCATCATAATACGCCCCGAAGACATTCACATTATGCCCAAAGAATACACTTCCAACGTATACGAGGACGCTTATATAACCAACAAAAACACGGTATGTTTCGGCGACGGCGAGTTTGAATGCGACGTTACGCGCTTGTACGAAGGCTCACACCTCGACGAAGAGGGTTACCTCATAACCAAAGAGGGCGAAAAGAAAGACCTTAAAGACGTTGACGTCATAGTCGAAGTCGACATGGACAAGATTCAGATAAGCGACGATCCGGAAGCGGGCGAGGTTATGGGACATATCATTCAGATTATATACAAAGGCGACCACTATCAGATTATAGTCAGAACGGAAGAAAACGAAGAGGACTTTATACTCGATACGGACGATACCTGGAACGAGAACGACTACGTTTCCGTTCACATTCCCGCGGAATACATTAAACTTAAACTCAAACCGGAGGTGAAAAGATGAAAAAAGCCCCCGATACGGTGGTTTCGGTAGAAAAGGAAAACCTTATCTCCGTCAAAAAGCCGAAAAAAATAAGTTTTTCGAGAAAATATCTCGGAATACCTTACGCGCTTTTCCTCGCGATGTTCGTAATTCTCCCCATGGGACTTATACTTTACTACGCGTTTACCAACAACCTTACGGGAAAGTTCACGTTTTCCAACTTCGGCAAGTTCTTTTCGAGCGCGTCTACCCTTTCCACCCTGTTCATGAGTCTGCTTCTTGCTTTTCTTACGACGGTATGCTGTCTTTTGTTAGGCTATCCCGTGGCGTACATACTCGCAAGATGCAACATAAAAAAAAGCAGTGTTCTTCTTATGCTGTTCATCACCCCGATGTGGATAAACTTCGTTTTAAGGGCTATGGCTATGAAAGAAGTTTTAAACCTTTTCGGAATGTTAGGGAAATACAACTTTTTAAACACTCTTATAGGTATGGTATACGACTACCTTCCCTTTATGATTCTTCCCCTTTACACGGTTTTGATTAAAATGGACAAAAACGTTCTCGAAGCGAGCGAAGATCTGGGCGCAAGTCCTCTCGTTACCTTTACGAGAATAACCCTTCCCCTTTCTCTTCCCGGAATCATAAGCGGAATTACTATGGTGTTTATGCCCACTATGACGTGCTACGTTATATCCGACACGTTCGGCAACAGCAAAATAACCATTATCGGCAAACTTATAGAATCGCAGTTCGGCGAAGCGAACAATTGGAGTTACGGCTCTGCAATCGCATTGATTTTACTCTTTATAATGTTCCTTTGCATGCTTATTACGGGCGAGTTCGGTTCTAAAAACAACAGGGGGACGGCGTTATGATTAAAAAGATTTTTACGCGCGGATATATATTCCTTATTTTAGCGTTTATTTACGTTCCTATATTCATACTCGTTCTTTACAGTTTTACGGACACCAAAAACATAGGCACCTGGAACGGTTTTTCGGTTGAACTCTACAAAGACCTTTTCCGCAACAAGATGATTATGGACGCCGTTAAAAACACGGTGATACTCGCTTTTTTGTCGAGCGTACTCGCAACTATTCTCGGCACTATGGGCGCGATGGGAATATTCTATATGAAAAAGAGAACGGGCAAACTTCTCGAAGGGCTTAATCAGATACCCGTCATCAATGCGGAAGTCGTTACTGCGGTTTCCCTCGCGTTGGTGTTCACCCTTATTTTCGGCGGAAGGTCTTACGGCGCGCTTCTTTGCGGACACATTCTTATTTCCGCTCCTTTCGTGGTGCTTTCCGTAATACCCAAACTGAAACAAATGGATCCCGCTCTTTACGAAGCGGCTCTCGATTTGGGCGCAAGCCCCGTAAGAGCCTTGTTTACCGTGGTTATTCCCGAAATACTCCCCGGCATTTTCTCGGGATTTTTGCTTGCGATTACCCTTTCGCTCGACGATTACATTATAACCGCGTTTACCAAACCGTCCACGATGAATACTATTTCCACGTACGTTTACGGCGCGGTTAAAAACGGAAAAAACTCGTCCGTCCCCGCGCTCAGAGCGCTTTCGGCGATTATATTCCTTGTCATTATCGTAGCGGTTATTCTTCTTAACGTGGTAAAGAAAAAAGATAAGGAGAAACACGAATGAAAAAGATTTTTGCGATACTCGTTTGCATTATTTGTTCTCTTTCTCTTTTGTCGGGTTGCGGAAAAACGACGAACGGCGGTAAAGGCAAAACGGAAGTTTTAAGAATATACAACTGCGAAGACTACATTGCCGTCGACGACGAGGAAACGGAAGAAAACGAAAGTTGTATAGACGCGTTCGTCGAATATATGAAAGAACAAGGCAGAAACGTCAAAGTGGAATATTCCACTTTCGGTACTTTGGAAAATATGTACAACGAACTTAAAATCAACCCCGGTTCTTACGATTTGATTTGCCCTTCCGAATATATGATTCAGAAGATGATGCACGAGGGTATGCTTGAAAAGTTCGACGATTCCTTTTTAAACGACGAAACGAACAACTACAACACGTACGCTTCCCCCTTTATCAAAAACCTTTTTGAAACCACGGTGATAGACGACGACCTTAAAATGAGCGATTATTCCGTAGGATATATGTGGGGAACGTTAGGACTTTTATACAACCCCGAAACCGTTTCGGACGAAGATATGACGGACTGGGTTAGCCTTTGGGACAAAAAATACAAAGGAAAATCGACCATTAAAGACAGCATAAGAGACACTTTCTTTTTAGGTCTTGCCAAATATCACAACGACGAACTTTTAACGCTTGCCGGCGATTTCAAATCGGGCAATATCACCGCGACGGAATACAACGCGAGAATAACCGAACTCTTTAACGACACGAACGACGATACCGTAAACGGCGTGGGCAAACTTTTAACGACGCTCAAAAACAACGTATACGGACTCGAAGTAGACAGCGGTAAAAACGATATGGTTACCGGCAAAATATCCATAAACTTCGCTTGGAGCGGAGACGCCGTTTACGCAATGGACACCGCGGAAGAAGAAAACGACGTCATATTGAATTACAGCGTTCCGAAACAAGGCTCGAATATATGGTTCGACGCCTGGTGTATGCCCAAAGGCGCGAACAAAGAACTCGCGCAACAATTCGTAAACTTTATTTCCCGCCCCGATATAGCCGTTATGAATATGGATTACATAGGCTACACGAGTCCTATCGCGGGCGACGAAGTGCTTGACTATATCGTCGACGTATACGGACTTACGAACGAAGAAACGGAAGACAACCCCTACTTTGCCGACCTCGGATATTTCTTTGACGGAACGCTTACGGACGGTGAAAGAGCCAAACTTTATTCTTCCGAAATAAACAGACAATTCACCGCGCAGTTTCCCACCGAGGACATAGTAAACCGTTGCGCCGTTATGAAGTTTTTCGACGAGCAGACGAATGCGAAAATCAACGAAATGTGGGAAAAAGTAAAGGGCGAATCCATACCCGTATGGGGACTTATTCTCATAGCCGTGGCGATTCTTCTCGTCGCGCTTACGATTCTGTTTTTCAGATTTAAAGACAAGATTGTCAAACCCGATTACGACAAAAAAGAAAAGCCCCTTAAAAAAGGACTTACCGTCGTGTCGAAAGAAGAAATCGTTTATTACGACAACAAAAACAAATAATACGTTTATTGAAAATCCCCTACGGCAAAATTGCCGTAGGGGATTTCGTTTACTTGTCTTTTATATTTACGCGGATAACGCCCCGCCGAATCTTTTACGGTCGCGCCTTTTTATACAACGCGTTACGGGCTTAAACACCCGTTATCTTTTATAGTTCAACGCTTTGTGCTTTTATAAACTTCACGCCGTCGACGCTTAAAGAAGAAAAAGCGGAGTTTCTTTCCTCTTCGTTTTTATAAACGGCGAACGTAACGCTTCCCGAGCCCGTCATAGAAACGCCTTCCGCACCGCTTTCTTCCAACTTACGCCTTATTTCTTTTAACAGAGGAAACTTTTCGGCAACGCCGTTATACAATGCGTTGAAATACTTTTCGTTTCCTTTCTTTACGGGGTTTAAATCGTATAATTCGTACGCTTGTTTCGCGCTTACGCCGAAAGGAGGAATAGCGAGAACGAAATATCTTTTTTCACCGCAAACCTTTTTAATTTCGTTGCCTCGTCCGCTTATTTCCGCCACGCCCCCGAGGTACATAAAAACGGTGTCGCTACCGAGACTTTCCAAAAGAGGTAAAACGTCCGAATCTCTTAAACCGTTAATCTCTTTAAGGCATTTGATTACGCCCGCTATATCGGCGGAACTTCCGCCCAGGCCACCGCCTACGGGTATGTTTTTGTTTATTATTATATCGTAACCCTTTTCGCCGAACTCGCGCGCAAACGCTTTTACGGCGATATACGCCTTGTCGTTTACTTTATCGACTTGCGGACGAAGATTAGTATAAACAAGCGTTATTTCCCCGTCCGTACGCTCTCTTACCGTTATCTCGTCGAAAATATCTATCGACGTAACGAGAGAACGTATAATATGATACCCCTCGTCGTCAACGCCTTTTATTTCGAGGTCGTAATTCAGTTTTGCGTAAATCTTTTGTGTGCTTTCCATTTTTAATAATCTCTCATCGGTCTGTAAACCAAAACTTTTTCGTCTTTTTCAAGCGGAAAAACAAGCCCGTCGTTGGCGGAAATTATCTCTTCTTCGCAAGAGTCGGTTTCTTTGCAGGCTTCCCATAGAGTCGTTCCCGCGGGGAGATAAAAAACGCTCAACGCGCAATCTTTTCTTTCCTTTTCGCCCGTAACTTCCGCTTTCGCTATGCAAGGTATATTTTCCGTTTTCTCGCCGTAAAAAGCAAGATTCATAACGAACTCGGCATATAATTTTCCGTCCGTAACGAAAACGTTGGCGTTCGTTACGCAGACGTTAAAGGATACGTCGCCGTTGAAAGTCATATCGTACGTCTGATTTATCGGCAACTCTGCGTCCGAACAGTAATAAAGCCCTTCCGACTTATATATTATACGACATTCCGCAACGCCCGTCAAGGTAGTTTTACCCTTTTCGCAAGTTACTTCCGCGCCGGAAACCGCGGAATACGCGGTCGCGACGATATCGATATTTTTCGCGTCTACGCCGTCGGCTACGGCTTCTCCCGAAACTCTGTCGGTAAGATATTTTGCCGGCATAGGCGTCTGATTCACAAGATACCCCGCCGTTAAGGCAAGATTGTAATCTTTGCTGTAACAATCCGTTACTATTTCCCTTTCCGTTTCCGAAAAACCGTAAGCGTACACTTCGGAAGAAACGCTGTAACTAACTTGCGAAACGCCTTTTTCGTCGTCCGCAACCACGTTTATTTTAAGCCCCTTGAAAACGACTTTCGCAACCGCGCAGTCGCCCGATTGCACGTCGGGCGCGTCGACTTCCGCGAAGAAGTCGGACGTTTTTCTCGTCTGTAAAATCTTACCGTCCGTAGTTTCGTACGCAAACGAAACTTCCGTTCCGCCGTATACCGTAATTTTGCCGTTGCCCGTTTCCGCGCCCGTTGCGTAAACGCACGCGTCGCCGATAAACACTTCCTTTATAACGCCGTTTACTTCCGTTTCGTCCTCTACGAAATAAGGGTTTTTATACGTGTTCGTTCTGCCGTACGTTTTGGCTGTAACTCTGCGCGTCAGAAGACCTTCTCCGCCCGTTAAATATTCTCTTTCCTTTTTCGTTTCGAGTATACCCGACGCCTTGACGTAACTCTCTATCGTAACCTCGCCGTTAGCCGTTCTGTAAGACGTTCTTTCGACGTTGTAAAAAACGTTGACTTTATCGCCGATTTTTATTCTTTCGTCGTTAAACTCGGAAGAGAACTCCGCACCGCATTCGCTTGAAGAAAGTTGCCCGTTTTCTTCGTACAGCGCGGAAAACACCGCTTTCGCGGTAAAAACCGCTTTGCCGTCTTCTACCCTGACGCTTATAGGCGTAACTTTCGCGGACGCGCACAGTATTCTTTTTTCGTCGCCGAAACCGCCCGATTTTCCCTCCGCTTTAATAGCCCTGTCTTTCAACGCGACGCACTCTATAAACGTCTGCTTTCCGTATTCCGTTTTCACGTTCATCATATCAACCCCCATACGCTTTCTTTTCCTTGTCCGAAGAAAAACTTTCCGTCGTCAAAGAACGAAAGGTTATTTTTTTACAATTCATTTTATACTTTAACGGAGCCTTTAAGAACGCTTTCGACAAAAAACGCAAAAAAAACTCGTCGCATTTCTGCGACGAGCCGTGAGTTTTAATTGTAATCAATCTTTTTCCACTTCGAGAACTTTGTTCCAAGCCTTTTTTACTTCGGTGAGAACTTTGTCGTTTACAAGACTCTTAACCGCGGAATCCGCGTCGTCGTAAACGGTAAGAACGTCGTCGATAGCCTTGTCTGCGGAAGAAACGTTTTCTTTCGTAATCTTGTCCGCGCTGTAATTTTTAAGAACTTCGTTCATTTTGTTTACTATTTCCACGGACTTGTCGATATTGTCGAGAAGGGCTTTCGTCGTGTCGGAAACGAGTTTTTTCTGCGCGTCCGTCAAAGCGTCGTATTCCGCTTTTACTTCGTCGTAAGCCTCTTTATCGTCCTCGTCCGTTACGTCGTAATCGGCGGTGGGAAGTTTGGTGGAAGCGATAGAAGTGTATCTCGTTGCGGAATCCGCGTCGTTCATCGCGCCGACTATCTCAACGCCGTAATAGAACTCTTCCGTATCGTTGCCGTCTTCGTCTTTAACGAACTCTTTGTTGTCGTCCGTAATCTTCGCGTCGAATACGTAATTCAAACCGAGCGTGTCCGCGTTGGAGAAGAGAACGTGCGTTACCCCTGCTATCGTTACCACTTCGGGAGCGTACCAGGAAGTGTTTGCCGTTTCTTTTACGAGAACGGTCGATTCCGCTTCCGTACCGTCGTCCGCCACGGAGCAAATCCGGTTGTCCGAATTATAATAATAGATAACGCCGTCAAGGCAACTTATAAAGGTCGCCTTGCCTTCCGTAAGAACTTCTTTGACGAGCGCGCCCGTTTCGTCTACGGTGCATCTCAACACGCAGTCTATCGAATTGACGGTAGAAGAAACGAAGAAAGTTTTCGCGTCTTTAACGAGCGTGGAATCGGTAAGAACGGAAGAATCGGTAAGCACGGTGGTTTTTGAAGCGTCCGCTATATCGGCGTAAGACACCGCGCAATATCTCGTATAGTCCGTGCCGTTTACTTCGCTGTAAGAATAAAGCACGTAATCGCCTTTAAACGAAACGAGAGTGTAAACGTTTCCTTGCAAAGAGCCGTTCGGGTTGGATTCCGATCTCGGCGCGCCGTTAAGAACGGGCGCGGTAGGTTCTTCCGTCGTGGAAGCGTTTACGGTAAACACGTTGTTGTAACTCAAAGTAGCGTCCTCGTCGGAGGGATCTTTAACCGCTTTCGTATAAACCACGTCGGACACTTTCGGGTCGGTGGAGAACTTGCAGGAAGTTATTTCCGTCGCAACCGTAAGCGTTTTGCCGTCTTTCGCGTTGTATATTTTGATTTCTTTGTTTTCGGTATCGTGATAAATAATCGAAACGCCGTCCGCGTCGTTTACTATCTTATATTCCGCCGAGTTGTTGTATATTCTCGTCAACTTTTCGGGAGACGAACCGTCTATTTTAACTTTGTAAAATTCGAGATAGTCGTTAGCGACCGCACCCGTCGTTGTCTTTTCGGCAGACGGGGTAGCGTAATAAATGTATCCGTCGTAGAAATAGATACCCGCGTTATAATCGGAAGCGGAAACGAGTTTGGGAGCGACTATTTCCGTTTTGCTCAAATCGTTTACGTCGGCAACCATAAGCGCGCCTTTAACGGGAACGCCGTATTTGTTGTCGCCGGTATGTTCCGCATACCCGTTGATAAAGTACACGTATTTGTCCGTAAGAACGGAAAAACCGCCGTTCGTTTGGGCAACTACCGTAGAATTATCTTTCATGGTAACGTTTGTCTTTGTTTTTCCCGCGCAACCGCTCACGAGAGAGAGCACCGCCACGAGAGCAACCAAGATCGCTGTAAGTTTTTTCTTCATATTAAAACTCCTTGTAGATTTTCCCCTTATCGGATTTATTTCCTTTACGGGGCAAAAAACCGCATAATTCTAAATATACTTTAATATTATATACTATAATCTCAATTTTAGCAATAGAAAAAAGGCATTTTCTTGCTTAATTTTTTCAGGTTCGTCGAGATGAAAGCATAAAATCCCGACGTCGACGGAGGGTTTTTGTGGATAAAGACGGCATTTTGGGTATTCTTAACGGATTAAACGCTTTTATGAAAAACAGAACGAACGAAACGAAAACGGAAGAAACGACGACGTCGGAACCCTTTCTTTCGGAAAAAACGGGCTTTAATCCCCCGCCTTCGGCTAAAAAAACGGAATCTTCGCCTATGGAAACTTTTCCCGAACAACTTTCTTTTTCGCCGAAACTTCTCGCAACCATTTCTCTGCACGAAAAACATATAAAAAATCTCGGCAAAAAGACGGAATAACGGCTTTTCCCCGAAGCACGACGTTGCCCTTGTCGGCGTTTTACGACCGAACACGGACATAAAAATACACCGCGGGCGGAAGTTTATCCGCGCGCGGTGTATTTTTATGCTTTTTACGAAACGTCGGCAAAACCTTTTGAAATAACTTCCGCCATCTTGCCGACTATCGCGAAATCCGTTTCTTTCAGAACTTTTAAATTGTCCTCCTTGCGTTCTCCCACAACGCCTATTACGGACAAATCTCCCAACTTGTTAAAACTTCTTTTAAGGGCAAGTCCCGGAACGAGAGGAGCGTTTATAACCTTTATTTCGCCCACCTCGTCCGCGCCTCCGACCGCCGAATCTATCGCGATTACGACCGCACCGGGGTGAAGAGATTTCAGCGTTTTGCCGAACTCGTCCACTTCTTTTGCCGTAACGGGCGTGCTCATCGTGCCGTAAACGTATCCGCCGAACCCCTTCGCGCGAAGAATCGTTCCTACAAGCGGAGCGAGGGCGTCTCCCGCCACTTTCACGCTTCCCA
>CAKQSC010000015.1 GCA_934271725.1 uncultured Clostridia bacterium | reverse complement strand
CTTCCACTCCGAGTACAACTTGGGCGTTTAACGGCGGTGCGATGAAGTATGCCGGTGGTAAGGTATGTCAGTTGCTCGATGCGGGCGCAAAATATAAATACGAATGGTCTGTAACGGAAAGCGGTTTGAAAGTTATGGGCGAAAAAACCGCTACTGACGGCGCTAAGACGGACCTCGTCGCTTTAATGAATGCCGAAACGGCTACGCTCACGGCTAACACTCATTACGGATTGTGGCTCAGCGAAGGCAACACCGGCTTGTTTAAACTCGTAAACGTAAAGTGCTACGACGGCGAGGGCAGAGAACTCGGTATACTGAGCAACAACGGCGCGGTAGTGGCGGTTAAAGACGGGGTTACGGAAGACGTTACGTTCGACGAGGTCGAATATAAATCCGTTCTTACCTATGACATTACTCTTTCGAGCGATCCCATTTTCTTCGGAAACAAAACGGCGATTTCTACGGAAGTCGGCTCCAAAATGTTTATAGAATACACCGTTGCGGACGCGGGTTCCGCAATTTCGGCGCAATACGGTTTCGTTGCAACCGGCGAACCTACGTATCTCTATCCGTTTGCGGACGGCAGAGGAACGCTTGCTTTCAAGAACGAAGCGACGCAGTTCGATATGGCAGGCGCGACTTATAAGTTCGAGTTTGTCGTAACGGAAACCGGCGTAGACGTAAAAGGTTTGAGAGTTAGTGCGGACGGCGTAAAGACGGATCTCGTAAAAGACTTCGACCTTACTCCGCTCGTTAAAAACGGATATTACGGATTATGGCAATCGGCAGGTGCGGTCTGGGGCGCAAAACTCACGGATTGCAAGTGTTATGACGGCGAAGGCAACGATTTGGGCTTTGTTACTCAACAGCCGGCGTTAACCATAAAAGAACACGAATACAGTATAAACTACGTCGTAAACGGCGAAAACGTTAACGACAAAATGACGGTAACTTCTTTCACTTATTCCGCAGGCTTGTCAGCGATAGAAGCGTGCGACCTCCAAAACGGAACTCACGTAGAGGGTTGGTATTCCGACGAGGGTTTAACGACTCCCGTAACGTCGATAGAGGCGGGCAGAACGGAAGGCATAACTCTTTACGGTAAAGTCGTCGACAACGATTATCAGATAATCTTCGACGGCAACGGCGCAAGCGGAGAAATGGAAAGACAAAACGCTAAATACGGCGAAAAGGTAACGTTGAACGCAAACGCTTTCGATTACGGCAATTTCGAGTTCCTCGGTTGGATGCTCGGCGCGGACGGCACGGAAGTTGTTTATGCGGACGGTGCGGAAGTCATGAATCTCGTGAACACGCAAAACGGAACGATTACTCTTTACGCTTTGTGGAGAATGCAAATCTGGAACATAAATTACGTTATGCCGGAAGGAGCGGTCAATTCCGAAAACAACCCCGCGACGTACAACGAGAACTCGCATTTCGATTTAGGCGAGGCGACTCTTACCAACTACGTGTTCAAAGGTTGGTATAAAGACGAAGCATATACTCAGAAGATAGAAACGGTAGATTGCGATACGATGAGCGGTGAACTTACTCTTTACGCAAAATTCGTAAAGTTTACGCTCGATATACCCTCCGTAGATTATAAAGGTTTCGTTAAATACGGCGCAGAAACTAATTTCTCTTCCGCATATCTTTCCAACAGCGAACCTATGACTCTCAAACACGGTGAAAAGTTCTTTATGGAATATCACGTAGACTCTTCTGCGGACGGCTCGAATCAATGGGGTATTATAGCGACGGCTTCTCACGACGCTACCTATCCGTACACGGGCGGTGCGGGAGTAATGATTTTCGCAAACGGTATTGCAAACGATACTTTCATAGCGGGTACGACGGTTAAACTTTACGTCGAAGTGCTTGACACCGGTTATATTAAGTTCGTTCTCGGTTACGTCGACGCGGAAGGCTTTGAACACGACGTTACGGACAAACTTACCAACATCGTTGCGGACGGTTACGAAGGGGCGTCTGCACTTACCCTCGATACTATCCCGGCGAATTACCATTACGGTTTGTGGAACGCGGGCAACCACGTAGTATCCTCTCTCAGCGACTTTGTCGTATATAACGAAAACGGTGAAAACCTTAAACCTATGGTCAACAAGTGCGGTTACGGCTCGGCTACGTTCACCGAACCTACTTACAACGTTACCTATATCGTAAACGGCGAACCTCTTCAAGGGCTTACGGACAACTGGACGAAGTTTACTTACAGCGAAGGACTTTCTTCTCTTCCCGTTTACAGCGAAGAGGGTAAACACATAGTCGGTTGGTATACGGACGAAACTTATACGACGGCGGTTACTAAAATAGACGCAGGCATCTCGCACGACGTTACTCTTTATTGCAAACTCGGCGTAAACAAATATAACGTTAAGTTTGAAGGAAACGGCGCGGACAACTCTATGGACGCGCAAGTGATAACTTACGGAGAAACTACAAGGCTTTCGAGAAACGTTCTTATCAGAGCGGGCTATACGTTCGCGGGGTGGGCTACTAGCGAAAACGGAGAAGTCGTTTATGCGGACGAAGCGGAAGTAATCAATCTTTCCAAGAAAAACAACGCTAACGTAAAACTTTACGCGGTATGGACGAAAGCGACTTACACCGTATCTTACGAAGCGGACGGAGGAGAAAATCCCAACACCGCTACCACGTACGATATAGACAACCCCGTTACCTTGCAGGACGCTACGAAGAGTGGCTATACTTTCGACGGTTGGTACACTTCTTCCGACTTTGCGGAAGGAACGAAAGTGACCGTTCTCGATAAACAAGGCAACGTAACGTTGTACGCAAAGTTTACGAAGAATAAATCCGGTTGTAAGGGAACGGCTCTCGGTTGCACGCTCACGGCGATTCTTACGGCGGGCGCAAGCGCGGTGGTATTAAAGAGAAGAAACAAAAAAGATGAAAAGTAAGTTTATATGTTCGGTGTTGGCGACAATACTGATATTCGGTGCGGGCTGTGGCGGTAATACGCCACAGCAACCGCCGAAAGACGATTCGACGAAGATAGAAATACCCGATATGGAAAGACCGGAAGATCATTATTCTAGCAAACAAACGGTATCTTCTTTGAGCGCGACTGACGCGACGGGAAGATTTTTCGACGCTTGCGAAACAACGGACGACAATAAATACGTAGGAATATTTTATTTCCTTTGGACGGGGCAACACGGAAGCGCGTCCAAAGACATAAGCAAATTGACGATAGAAGAAATCAAGAAAGACGTCGACATAGGGGTTCACCATTACTGGAACGAACCCTTATACGGCTATTACAACTCGGAAGATCCGTGGGTATTCCGTAAACATCTCGAAATACTCACTATGGCGGGCGTTGACTATATCGCGTTCGACGTAACGAACGGTTATCCGTACGTAAACGTTTTAAACAATCTTTTACCCGTGGCGACGGAACTTTACAACGAGGGATTCGATATTCCCAAACTTATGTTTTACTGTAATGCGGGTTCTGCCCACGTAGCAAAAACGCTTTACGAAAACTTTTACAGCGAAAACTCTTTCAACGGCGTTTTGTATTCCGATTTATGGTTCAGAGCGGGCGATACTGATAATGCAAACTCCGAAAACAAACCGTGGATAGTCGTAGATTCGGCGTTTAAAGACGAAGCGACGGAAGAGGTGAAAAACTTTTTCTATACGAAAGACGCTCAATGGCCCAACGTGCCTATGAAAGACAACGGCATGCCCTGGATGAGTTGGTCGGGCGAGTCGGACGGGTGGCGTCAGTATAACCACAACGGTATTATGTCCGTATCCATTGCTCAACACACAAGCGGTGCGTTCAGCGACGCCGTGCTTATGGATAACAGAAGTATGGGCAAGGGCAGAGGCTGGTCTAAAACGGACAACAAAAACGACGAGTCGAGAGTACAAAGCGGAAGCAACTTTCAGGAGCAATGGGATTACGCCGTTTCTCAGAAAGGGGTAAATAACATATTCGTTACGGGCTGGAACGAATGGGTTGCGCAGAAGCAACATTCCAACACGTCGAGAAGTACCGCTTATTTCGTAGATTTGTTCAACGAGGAGTTTTCGAGAGACGCGGAGATGACGAAAGGCGGTTACGGCGATAACTTCCTTATGCAGATTGCCCAAAATATCCGAGCGTTCAAAGGGAAAGCGTCAAGCGGTAAAAGGCAGGCTTATCCTACGACGATAGATTTAAACGGATCCGCCGAACAATGGAAAGGTACGGAAGCGTATAAAGACTTTACGGGCGACGTTGCGGAAAGAAATTATAAAAGTTCAAATTTTTCTTTACCGGATTACACTAACGACACGGGCAGAAACGACATAGAACTTACGCGTGTTACTTACGACGCCGATAACGTTTATTTTTCGGTTAAGTGCGTTGACGATATTACGCCTTACGAGCAAAACGACAAGACGTGGATGAACATATTCATCGAAGTAGACAATCTTTCGGGATTCTCTTCGTGGGAAAATTATCAGTTTGTAATCAACAGAAGCGTAAACGGCAACAAATCAAGTGTGGAAAATCTCAAATCGAACGGTTCTTCCGTGAAAATCGGAGACGCCGATATTTGCGTTAAAGGGAAGTATCTCACCCTTTCGGTGCCGAGAAAGACTCTCGGACTTACAAAGACGGATTTTTGTTTAAGGTTCAAAGTCGCCGACCACGTAACGAATTACACGGATATCAACGACTACTACGTAAACGGCGATTCCGCTCCGATAGGCAGATTCAACTATACTTTCAAGACTAAATATTAAGGAAATTCAAAATGAAAAGCACAATTAAAAAAACAACTCTTATACTTTTGTCTTTGCTGGGCGCGTGTATGTTCGCGTTGACGCTTATATTCGCCGTGAAGCCCGCTTTTGCGCTGGCAGGCAACGAATATATAATAAATGCTAACGAAATAACGGGCGACCTTGAAATTACTACGGGCAAGACCATGCTTTCCGAAGTAAGATCGGCTCAGGCGCCGGACGGAGTCGCTAACGTAAAATATACTACGCTCGTCGACGAAGAAGATTATACTTCCGACGACGATACGACGGTACTTACGCTGAAAAAGGAATATCTTAAAAAACTCGAAAACGGCACTTATTATATCACCGCGCGTTATCTCGGCGGAGATTACGTCGTAAAAATAAACATTGTAAACGACGGTTGGGTGGTGAGAAAAGACAAGGGTAGCGTTACGGACAACGGAAATTACGTAGACGTAACTCTTAACCGTTGGGATCCCGATATGACTGTTGCGGGCAGAGGATTTTATTCCGAGCCTCTCGACATAACAAAACCCGTATTCATCGAAGTTGCAAACTTTACGCAGGGCGAATGGCTTATGTTTAACCTTAACGACGAACCGTTTTCCTTTGAATATTTCGATCAGACGGATTCTACTCCCGGTAAGGTAAAACTTATTTACTTCCCGTTCAGCAACACCACGGGAGAAGGGTACAGATTGCAGGGTTGGAAAGGATTTTCGTACACTACCGGCGCAATAGGAATAGGCGACAGAGTAAATACTTACAACTCTAACGTTTTCGAGATTTTCATCGGTGAAACGAAAGAGGAATCTTACGTCAGATACAACGGCGTAAAAGTATCCGCTTTTTCGACTTCCGTTTCGAGAGCGGATTTTGAGGGGAACGTTGCGTATCTCGGAATAATGACGGCTCAGTCGGACGACGCGAAGTTCACGACGAACAAACGCGTAAACTCCGTTACGGCGATTTTCGACGACACCGTAAGAGAAACGGCTTACGAACTCAAAAGTAGCGATGACTTGTTCTTTAAGGTCGCAAATCTTACGGACGGCGCGCTTACCGTGAAATATAACGGCAACGCATTGACCGCGGGTACCGATTATACTCTCGAAGGGGACACGGTTTGCCTTAAAGGTTCTTATCTTAAAAAGTTGCCTTATACTTCTATGCTTAACTTCCAACTCGAAAGCGGAAATACCAAATCCAACGTGTATTTCAAAACGGAAGTAGTAGTTTCCGATCGTGTTAAAATAGCGGACGACGATACGATTATTAAATATTCCGACGGCGGTGATATCGAATACAGATTCGTTCTCGACGGCGAAAAATTCGTAGGCGTGGTGAACGCGAATACGGATACCGCGTTGAACGCGAACGACTATACTTTTGAAAACGGTAAACTCGTAATCAAACGTTCCGCCGTATCGGTTTTGGCAAACGGCTCGTATAAAATGTATCTCGAAACCGAAAACTGTTTCGTTCCTTTCTATATCGTAAACGAAACGTTTGAAAAGGGAATAAAGTATATTTCGGGTAATTCGGGCGCAAAGATCGAAAGAACCAAAGTGGCTGTGAACGAGGCTAACGGAATACTGTTAAACGAAATAGCCGACTTCTCAAAGGGGCAGAAATGGAAAATAAACGTATCTTCGGTAGGGGATTATTACAAGAGCGGTAAGTCGGACGGCTCCGCCGATTCTTATATCGAATACAAATTTTACGATTTCAACACGTTTAACTACATCGTTTTACGTATCAGAGCGAATGCGGATCCGAACGACTCTTCTATGAGATTTAAAACGTGGATAGATTTTGCCGTTGTCAATAAGGACGGCGTTTTGCAGAGCCTTGCTCTTAACATAAACTCGAAAGCGTCTACCGTCGGCGAACACGTATTAGAGTTCGTGGCTGACGAGGATTCGTTGAAAGTCGTTTTCGACGATTCTTACGATCTGACTCTGGAAAACCTTCAAGATATGAACTTATCTATGATGCAGTTGTTCGTAAACACTACGTCGGGTTATTCCTGGACGATGCAAAACGCGTCTCTCGATACGACCGCGCTCGAAGAAGCGTTTAAAAAAGCGGAAGGAAAATCCTCCGCCGAGGAACTCTTAAAAGAGGTAAACGCTCTGGGCTTAGGCGCAACTCAGGCGCAAGTAGACGATTATACGGCAAAGTTAAACAAAGTTGCAAAGAAAAAAGGTTGCGGTTCTTCCGTTATCGGCACAGCGGGTATGGCGATATTCGCGCTTTTTGCGACGGCTTATGTCTGCATCAAAAGAAAATAACTAATTTATCGCACAGGAGCAAAAATGCAGAAGAAACGAAAAATAATTATTATCTCGGCGGTAATTTCCGTAGTTCTGGCGTTGGTGTTTATTACTCTGGCGACGGTTTCTTCCGGAAACAGAAACAAGCGCGGTGAATTTGCCGTGCCCGTCGCAGACAATATTTATAAAATCGTCCGGGACGGAGACGTTTACGTCGAAAGCGACATGGAGGGCAACGTATATTGCTACGACGCGACTAATCCCGACGAGCCTTTGTGGCAATACGATAAACGCGACACGGCGGAAGGGGCAATCGCTCCTTCCGTGAACTGTTTGTCCGTTTCGGGTAACTCCGTATTCGTCGGTTACGGCGATCGCTATATTATTTCCTTAGACAAAACTTCGGGCAACGTATTGAACTGTTATTATATAGGTTACGAGCCGAAGAAAATCGTATTCGACGAAGACGGAAACAATTTCGTCGTAGCGGGCGAAACGAACGGCATAAAAGCCGTTTATATGTTTTCGGTACACGGCAAAGGACATACTTTCGACGAACCCGAAAGGGCGGACAAAGCGTTTTCTCTCAATAAAAACTCGGGACTCGAAACGGGTTATTCGGATTTGACGTTTTCTGACGATTGTCTTTACGTGGCGACGGAAGTATCTACCATAAACCGGATACCGTATACTTCGTCGGGATTTTTAAAAGACGACGCGGTTGAGTTTTTCGCATCCGACGCTAATATCGTCGCGATAGGCAAGGAAGGCGACGGCATGTTCGCGCTTGACGAAAACGGCGTATATTATCGGCTTGACGAATATGGCGACGTTGCGGGTAAAAACCGCTTGAAAGCAGACATAGTAACCGCGGTTTCGAGCGGAAACTTTATACTTGCAAAGACGAAAAACGGCGGGTTGACGGGAATAAAAGAAGGCAAACTTTCTTTTAAAACTTCCGTCGGTACGGGCGCGATAATCGTATTCGTAAACGAAGATTCTTTCGGATACGTCGAAAAAACGGGCGGAGAGTTTAAATATTACAAAGTAAGCGACGCGTCGGTGAGCGGGCAAGCGGTCGCGGTGTTCGTCGCGTATACGGTTTTGGCGTGCGTGTTTGCGGTATGCTCGGTATTTCTTTGGTTGTCTGCGTTCGGAAAAACAGCCGGCGGATTAAAGCGTTTTGCGGTTAAAGCGATAAAAACGTTGAAACAAGGCTGGTTCTGCTACGTTGCTCTGATACCTACTTTCGTATTGCTCATAATTTTCTATTACTACCCGATTATATGGGGAATGGGTTTGTCCTTTTTCGATTATATTCCGGGCGAGAAATCTCAATTCGTCGGTATGGCGAACGTAGTCGCCGTTCTTAAAAACACGCAATTCTGGTCGTCTACCTCGAATATGTTTATTTTGCTGATAACCGACTTGCTTAAAGCGTTGATTCCGCCCTTTATATTCGCGGAATGTATTCTTGCGGTAAACAGCAAAAAGTTTTCGTTCTGGGCTAGGGTGCTGTTGTTTATTCCGGGTATTTTGCCGGGGGTTGCAGGCACGCTCGTGTGGGCGGAAGGTATTTTCGGAAGCGGTTCTTCCGGGCTTTTAAACGGCTTTTTAACCGCCGTAGACGGCAATTTCGTTGCAAAGGCGTGGCTTATGAACGAGCGGACCGCGCTTAATTGTTTAATTTGGTTCGGTTTCCCGTGGATAGGTTCTTATCTTATAATATACGGGGCGATTTCTGCCGTGCCTTCGTCTATGTACGAGGCGGCTAAACTCGACGGTTGCGGTTGGGCAAGAAAGATAGTTTGTCTGGATTTGCCTATGATCGTTCCGCAAATAAAATATATTTTCATCACTTCGTTTATAGCCTCCATTCAGGATTACGGCAGGATTTACGTTACGACGAAAGGCGATTTCAACACGGCTACGCCCGCGCTTCTGATGTATCTTTCCATAACGAAAGACAAGAATTACGGCGTTGCCAGCGCGATGAGTTTGTTCCTGTTTGCGTTTCTGATAATCGTTACGGCAATAAACTTTAAAATGCAGAATAAAAACGAGGCTTGACGACAATGAATAAGAAAATGCGAAAAACGGGTATAGAAGGTCCCGTACAACAAACGATACTTATAACGTTTCTTGTAATTTTGTTGGTTTTTGCCTTGTTTCCGGTATTCATAACTTTTATGCTGTCCGTGAAACCCAACGTGGATTTCATAGAAAAAAGCATATGGGCGTTTCCGAGCAAATGGCAGTGGTCAAACTATTCTACGGCGTTCGTATCCATAACGGGCAATATGCTTAACACGATAATAATCGACTTTATAGCGACGGTAGCGACGGCGTTTTTAAGCACTTTCGTGTCCTATATATTCGTCAGGAAAAAGTTTTTCGGGAAAAATCTGTTGTTTATGCTTATAATTTTCCCGATGCTCGTGCCTAGCGTAGTGTCTTTGACTCCGCAATACTTAAATATAGTAAAATTGAATCTTATAGGCAGTTGGTGGGCTCTTCTGATACCATACGTTGCGGGTAACCAGATTGCTTCCATATTTCTGTACAGAACGTTTATGTCCCAGCAACCGTCCGATTTGTACGAGGCCGCGTCAATAGACGGCGCGGGCAGTTTCAGAACGTATTTTTCCGTGTGCATTCCGCTTTCCGTACCTATAATGATGGTACAATCGGTGGCAATATTCGCGGCGATATACAACGATTATCTGTGGCCGCTTATGATATTTGTCGGCAATGCGAAAAAATCAACGCTTATGCCACAGTTGACGGAGTTGGCCGCACGGGTAAGAACGACTTCCAAAGGTTCTGCTTACGCGCTGTATCTTCTCAGCGGTATACCTTTGGTATTCACGACGATAATAAGCCTTAAATTTTTCATAAACGGCGAGTTTGCCGCGGGGCTTAAAATATAAAGGAGCAAAGTATGTTAAAGAAATTATTGTTGACGGTGTTGATATTCTTCGTTACGGCGACGGCGTGTCTTGTCGGGTGCGGAAAAAGCCCGGACGGCGGAAACACGGATACTCCCGACGACGGTTTGTCGGGAACGATAAATATTTATCTTCCGCTTGATTCGTATTCCCTTCGCGCGTTCAACAACGTAAAAACGGCGTACAGACAAATCAATAAAAACGTGCAGATAAACATAGACACGCTTCAAGATACGGACGGGTATACGAAAGCGGTCGAGGGAATAATTCTCGCGACGAAAAACACGGATGCGGATATAGTGCAGACAAACGTAGTAAGTCAATATTACGGCACGGACAAAATAGTCGATTTCACGCAATATCTGAATCAGAAAAACAAGTATTCCGAAGACGGAAAAACGGTATGGAAGAGAATGCTCGAAGAGGACGCCTACCGTACGGAAGACGCAAAGCAGACTATTCCCAACATATCTTTTCAATCCAACTGCGTGCTTGCTTATTACAATAAAAAAGTATTCGCCGAAAACGGTTGGAGCGTTCCTACCGACTGGGCGTCTCTTCTTGCTCTTCTCGAAAACGCGAGAAAGGCGGGGTATACGAATCCGCTCGGAATCAATTACGATAAAAGCGGGGTTGAAGGTAACGTGTTCGGCTGGCTTTTGAGAATGTATGCAGATCAATATTTCAGGGATACGGTAAACACCGTTCACTCGCAGGAAAAGGATTTCAGTTATATAGAAGACGTTGATTACGGCTGGATTTTCGACTTAAACGACGGGACGGTTGACAAAAGAAGCAATTACACTTATAATATATCCAGACTTATAGACGCTTATTTCAACGGAGACGAAATAAACGCCAAATCCGCGAGATATGCGGATATGATGGCTAATTTCTACGATCTCACGAGATATTGCTCGTCGTCTTACACGGCTTCGGGAACGAGAGACGCTTTCCATAAAGGGGTGCTTAATATAGAAAACGGCAGTTACCCGAAAAGCGAATCGGCTGTTATTTACGTTTCGAGACTCGACTATATGTCCGACTATCAGACGTCGATAGGTTCCGTGCTTAAATATAAAGACGATTGTATTCCCTCGTCCGAATTGCAGTCTTCTCTCGGTTGGTTTCAACTTCCCGCAATGACAGACAACAAAAAAGTCGAAGGGGGCGCGCCCGCAACGAGTTCGCTCAGAACTCTCGGAGGGCCCGATCACCGTCCGCTCGGCATTATCAGAAGAAATCAGACGCAGACAAACTTGTGTATGGATTTTTTGAAGTTCTTGTTCTCGAAACAGGGGATGGAAGCGTATTACGAAGTTTACGCGGATATGGGAATTATCTGTTCTTTGAACTGTCTTGTGAAAGGCTTTGAAGTGCCTTCCGAAATAAAACTCGATAATATTCCGTCGTTCGCAGGCGATTGCGGACTCAATCCGTATCAGTTTTTCAATATCGGCTATTCGGAAAAGAACTTTGTAAGTTCGTCGGGCGGAATGGTAAACGACGGCGTGATAGACGTGATAAGAAATTATCTGTCGGAAAGCGAATATAAACCGTGGGCTTCTTACGGCAAGACCGTTTACGACAAAATATTGTCGGGATTCGGCGAATATTCGGCGTGGAAAGGTCTTAAATATTCCGATCCCGCAGAATCGAATAAATATTTTTATACCAATCCATATAAGGTAACACAATGAATACTGTAAAAAACAAACCCGCTACAAGAAACGACGTCGCAAAAAGAGCCGGCGTTGCTCCTTCAACCGTGTCTAACGTAATAAACAACAGCAAGTTCGTCAGCGAAGAGATTAAGGACAGGGTGTACAAGGCAATAAAAGAGTTGCATTACGAGCCGAATCTGATTGCAAAATCTCTACGGACCACGCAGACGAAACAGATTGTTATTTTCATCAACAATCTGTCGAATACATATTATGCGGATATTTGTTACGGCGTTATAAAAGAAGCGCGTAAATACGATTATCTGGTAACGATATGTATCATCAACAGTAAAAACGTCGATTATTATAACGAGATGTATTTAAGGCAGGTCGACGGAATAATAAACTTTTCGGATATGTTTTGTAAACCGGATATTTACGAAAAACTTTCAAGAAGGGTGGCAATGATAAATTGCAGACCTTACGACGATTTTTCGATAGGCGTCAATTACGCCAACGCCGTTGAGAACATAGTCAAAAAGTTTGCCGAACGAAACAGACGCGAAATAGCGTTTATAACGGGAAGCAACTGGGAATCCGTCGAAAACGACACGAGATATATCGCTTTAAAGTATTATGCCGATAAATACGGCATAGGGCTTAAAGAAGAAAACATTCTCAATTACGAAGAAACGGAAGGAAGCGGATATTTTACCGACGGCGAAATATATATGGAAAAGTTGCTGAAAAAAAATCCGAAGGTAGACGCCGTGTTCTGTATGAACGATATGCTTGCGATAGGGGCATATAAATACTTGAAATCGATAGGCAAAAAGGTTCCGCAGGACATATCGTTGTGCGGTTGCGATAATATATCGTATTTGCAATGTCTCGATAAAAAAATATCGACGATAGATTTCCCGAAACTCGAATTCGGCGAGTTCTGCGCGCAGAACATATTAGACAAGATAAACAACAGAGAAATGGAAGGAACCAAAACGATTTACGCAACGTTTATAGACAACGGTTCCATATAATGCGGATTAAATACTTAGAAACGACACGGTCGGGCATCTTTCGATGCCCGACCGTAATATTATATATAAGATTTTAAAGGAGAACGAATGCACGTTCCGAGGTAAAGAGAAGTTCAACAATAAGTGATGATAATTATACAATTTGTAAAATCTTAGAAAATCGAAGATTGACCATTACGAAACGTGGATGACCACTGTACTTAAAGGCGAACAAACATATTTCTTGCCTTTCAATCAAGGCTCGAACGGAGCCGGCAATTCCGGCGGAAAAAGAAATCCGGCTAATCCGGACGGTTACTTAACCGCATATCTTTGGGAAAAGGTTTTAACAAAAGATTCTATCCTTGTTTCTTTATTTCCCGATATTTTTCTTTTCCGTAATGGCACTCCCAACAAGTTCCATGATTGCCTTGGGTAAAATAAAAATCGCCGTCATCACCCGTTTTTCCACACCGTGAACACGTATAGACTTTTTTTACATATTTATGTTTTAGATTAGAAAAGAGGTTGTCTTCAATCGAATTTTGAACATTTTGCCGATGTATGCCGTTTAAACTTTTTCGGATTCGTTCGGGTGTAAAAAGAAAGCGCGGTTTTCGGTTGCCGATCGGTTATGGTTGTTTACGGTCGGCGACGGTTGATTTCGTCAATTGCCGTTTGAATAACGCGGGAGTTAAACCTATTTTCTCTTTGAAAAGTTTGTTAAAATAAGAAATACTTTCAAAACCTATCAATTCGCATATTTTTTGTTGAGTATAGTCCGTGCTTTGTAGCAGATATACGGCGTGTTTTAAACGCAAATCGTTTACGTAATCCGTAAGCGTGGTTTTAAACACTCTTTTAAAGCGTTTGCAAAGGTAGGTCTGGTTAAAGCCGAGTTCGGCTGTTATCGTCCGGATAGCGTCGTGGTCGGTAAAATGCGTGGAAACAACGAAAGTACATCTCGATTTGAAATCGTTAGAAGTGGAACCGTCGTCTTTTTCGCCGAACAATATGTGGTTGAGTATGGCGGTGGTAAGCATTTTTTCCTGCACGTGTCTGAGGCTTACGTCGTAATAGGAAAGAAAGGTCGCTATTTGCTTTTCGTAATTCAAAACGTCGTCCGGTTGTAATTTAAAGGGTATAAACTTTTTCTTCACTATATCGTCGTAAAAGTTTTCGCCTAAAAAAGAACATACTGATTGCATAAGGGGTACGGAAATAAGCAAATCGCGGTGAATGCACGTTTTGTTCCGCGTGAACTTGTGCTGAACGCCGGGGCAGATAAGTCCCGCGTCGCCTATGCCGAGTTCTTCTTTTTCACCGTCGCATTCGTGAATTATGCTACCTTCGGTAACGTAAAAACATTCAAAAAAACCGTGCGCGTGCCTAAACTCGTCATCCGCTTCCGTCAGTCTGACGGTAAATGAAATTGACAGCGGTTGCAACAACGCCTGTACGTCCGATAATTTGTTCATACACGTATTTTAGCACTGAAAAAGTCGTTTAGTCAACAAAAATATTTGAAAAAAACAAATATAGAGCAAAAAATAGACAATTTTAAGTATTTGTTTCACGTTTACGGCGTGATATAATTATAATAGAAAAAAATGTATACCGAAAGATTTTCGTGTTGTTTGCGAAATATAACGGAAAAAAAATCGGTCGAAAGAAAGACGTACGTCTTTCTCGCCTTACGGCGAGAAAGAGAACTTAACGGGAGAAAAAAATGAAAATATTAAAAAAGGCGGTCGGTATTTTGGCAATACCCGTATTATGTGTTACGACGGCGTTATCCGTTATCGGTTCGCCCGTCGCGAAAAAAGCCGTTGCGGACGAGGATACTCAAACGGCGATTATCGTTACAACAAACGACGACGGCAAAACTTTTTCGGTAGACAACGAGAGTATAGCAACCTATTACAATAATTATACGCCCGGATACAGCAAAAACTTTTACGGCTCGGACGAATATCATACGACGCCCGTAACGCTCGAATGGGAAAAGGGCAACGGAAAATATTATCAGGTATACATTTCGGACGATAAACATTTCGTAAACGCGGAAAAATATCAGACGGTAACCCCTTCGCTTACGATAGAAAATATAAAACCTAACGGAAAATATTACTGGAAAGTCAAAACAACGGACGCAAACGGGGTTCAGACTTTTTCGGACGTATATACGTTTACGCCGACGGCGCACGTCAGAACGATGAATATAGACGGCGTTGAGAATATGAGAGATTTGGGCGGTCTTTCGACTTCCTACGGAAAAAAGATACGATACGGAATAATATACCGCTCTGCTAATCTCGATTCTGTAACGGAAGAGGGGTTAGAACAAATAAAAAGGCTCGGAATAAGAACGGATTTAGATTTAAGAGGCTTTTCGTCGTCGCTTTCGCCTTTGGGAGAAAACGTTAAAAGGTTCAACTTCAACGCTCCCTATTACGTGAACGAAAAGGACGGTGCGGACTTGTCGTGCGGACTTGACGGAACGGACGCTTATAAGCAAGAGTTTGCGAAAGCGATAAAGGTTTGTTCGGATCCGAACAACTACCCGATAGATTTTCATTGCGCTATCGGCAGGGACAGAACGGGTACGCTTGCCACAATGCTTTACGCGATAAGCGGAGTGTCCGAAAAAGATATAAAAAGGGAATACGAACTTTCCTGGTTTTCAAAATGCTGCGCAAACAACACGCTTATAATAACAAGCGCGATAAACAAACTCTGCGCGTTTATAGGAAATCAAAGCGGAGCAACGTTTAAAGAAAAAGCAAGCAACTATCTTTTGTCGATAGGCGTAACGCAAGCGGAAATCGATTCTGTAAGAAATATTTTAACGGGAATCACGCCGATCAGCGACGACTATGCGGTAACGGATTTGCCCGAGGAGCCGGGTGACGGCGACGATTTGCCCGTTTTCGCGGACGGTAACTTTTCCTATACGGGCGAAAAAACGGAACTCAACGTTTACGACGGATCTATCGTGGTAAATATGACGGAAAGCGAGGCTCAAACCGCGGAAGTTCCCGTCGGGTATACGGGTAGCGTTTTAAAATTAACGCCTACCGATTCTACCTCCTCTCCTTATCAATTCGATATGGTTGTCGATTTTTCGTCGCTTAAACTCAACAGAAGTTCGATAGATGGCGTGTCTGTAAGAGTTTATATATGTTCTACGTCGAAAGACAATGCTAAATACCCCGTAGTAAGAATACCCACTCACGACAAAAACGACTGGATATTGTTGCCGGGTTCCGCTACTCCCACCGATTGCTGGACGACCATAACGCTTACGGCGGAACAAATAGACAAACTTTGCGCTTACGGCGGAGGATGTCTTGCGAAGTTCGATCTTGCGTTGCGTGCGAACGCGCAGACGACAATGTATATAGACGAAATAACCGTTGCGAAAAAGGCTCTTTCGGACAACCGACCGCCCGTTATAACAACGACGATCGACAATATAAAAACGACGGTCGGGACTTTCCCCGCAAACGACGTGTTCTGTATTACGGACGATTCGGGATCTTTCGACGCGACTTATCGCTGGTCGAACGGTTCGCTTGACGGACGCGGAAGACTTGTTAAAGGCTCGCACGAGTACACGGTTACGGCAACGGACGCTTGCGGAAATATCGCAACGAAAAAAGTAACTTATATCGTAGAGGAAGAACCCGTTACCGCATTGTATAAAATAACCTTTAAAAGCGGTATCGGCGAAGATATAACGGTAACGTATGCCGACGGAGAAAGCAAAGAAAGCATAACTCCCGAAGTGCCTTATAAAAAATATTACGACGGCGAATGGCAAGATTTTACGCTTGAAAAAACGGAGAATCAGATAGTAAACGCGGTATACACGCCCATAATTTACACGGTAACTTTCAAGGCGGACGGCAAAGTCGTGTCCGTTGCGGATTACACGGTGGAAAACACGAACATAATCGTGCCGAAAGTACCCGAAAAAGAGGGGTTTGCGGGCGAATGGAGCGAGTATAAATTAAACGGCGGAGATAAAATAGTAAAGGCGGTTTACACGGCGGTAACGCCCGAGCCGAATCCGCCCGAACCCGAGCCGGAACCGCCGAAAACGGACAAAAAGGGCTGTAAATCCAGCGTGGGGGCAATCGGTGTAACGGCGGTGCTGTTTTCCTCGGTTGCGGTATGTTCGCTTAAAAAAAGAAAAGAAAAATAATGCGGTAACCCCGCATAGGAGGAAAATATATGAAGAAAAAAATAACAACGTTGTTTCTGACGCTTGCGCTTGTCGTATCCGTCGGCGCGTTCGCGATGATTTCTTTGCAGAAATCAACCGTAAACGCGACTGCGGAAACTAGTAACGGCGTGGCTACGGAACTTACCGTATCGCCAACGACACTTTACACGTTTGCGGAGGCAACACCCGATACGCACAATCCGGAAACGACAAAAATGTCGGTTGCCGGGTGGAGTAGCGTTCTCGGTATGAAAAAATTCGTCAAAGGCGGAGATCATACCTACGCATACATCGGGTTCGACGAAGTCGACGTAACTAACTACGCTTTCGTCAATATTAAGGCGATGTTCTGGGCAGAAGGCGGAAACGGTAAATTAGGCTCTTATAAGGCGGTCGACGTTTATACGTCCGAAATCGTCGATACGGGTTATCAAACCGCTGTTTTCGCTTCATGGGCAAACGGCGATTGTACTAAATATACCCCGAATGCGCTTTACGTAAGCATACCTACGTCTCTTATAAAGAACGCGGAAAATAAGTTAAGCGGACTCATAATAAAGAAATCCTCGGGTATAGGGCATTTTATTGTCGGAGATATAGTTTTCTCAAATTATTGCTATACGAGAGTTGATACCGATAACAGTAATAGTAAGTGGGGAGACAATACGTTTGACGTAAAAATGCAAGAAGCCACCGAAGATACGTACGCTAAAAACTGGAAATCGGAAGAATTGCTTTACAGAAGTTCTTTGACGATAAAAGTAGGCGAAGCCACCGTTTATGAAGATTTTACCACTACCGTAAAGTTCGCAACGCCCGTATCCGCAACGGAAGTCGATTATTTCCGTTTAAAGGTCGTAGGTTGGGAAAATAAGGCGCCATACGCTTCGGTAACTCTTAAAAATCTTAACGGAACGGCAGTAACTACGCTGGACGTCTATTACGATTGGTCGACGGCGGGCGATATTAACTGCTATTTCCTTGCGGACGGACTTAAAAACGAAAGCGGAATGATAGAAGGCTTTATTCTCGATTGTCCCAAAGCGACGAACCTTGTGTTCGCGGACGCGGTAGGTTATAAAGGAAATATAGAACCTATGATAAACATAGCGCAAAGCCGTTCGGGCGATAAAGCGTTGAACAGGCAAACGGAATGGACGGCTATTCCTCCCGTTGCTTCGGAACAACTTTATTATAACGGAAGCGCAATAGGAAACGGCACCGTAACGGTCGCATTCAAACTGCCCTTCGATTCTTCCGTATACAAAACGCTCGACCTTAAAGCGTTTATATGGAACGGCGCGGACCTTAAAGACGTTGAAATAAGAAAACTCGACGGAACGCTTGTCGAAACCGTTAAAGTAAAGTCAAGTTATCAGGCGGAAGGCAACGGCGATTTAAGCGTTAAAATAAACTCCGCTCTTCTTGCGG
>CAKQSC010000014.1 GCA_934271725.1 uncultured Clostridia bacterium | reverse complement strand
AGGTGGCGAGCATAAACTTTTTCATCATACCGGCTCCGCGAAGAACGCCGTCCGAAACGAGTTTAAAGGATACGACGAAATAAAAAGGCGAAAGAATACGCAGAAACGTAACGCCCGTTTTAAGTGCGTCGTCGCTGGGCTTGGTGAGAAAAACGTACATAAGATATTTGCTCGCAGACAAATATACCGCCACTATGGGTATACATACAATCCATACGAGTTTTACGCTCGCCCGAAAGCCTTCTTTAACACGCTCGTTCTTTTCCGCGCCGAGATTTTGCGCCGTAAAATTAGATATGCCGTTTCCGAGAGTCGTTAAAGAGGTTACCACGAGGTTGTTCAGTTTAACGGCGCCCGCATACCCTGCCATAACGCCCGAACCGAACCCGTTTATAACGCCTTGTATAATGATATTGCCTACCGAAATAAAACTCTGTTGCAGAATACTCGGTATCGCTATCACGGATATTTCTTTTAACAGTCCGAAAGAAAACGCCGGGACTTTCCCCTCCGTTTTTATCTTGTTAAACCGCAAAAACACGAACAGTACGGCAAGAATGCAACTTATTCCCTGACAAATAAAGGTAGCCCACGCAACGCCCGCGACTTCCATTTTGAATACGGTTACGAAAAGTATATCCATAAATATATTTGAAGTAGACGAACACGCAAGAAATATAAACGGCGTTTTGGAATCGCCGAGAGCCGAAAAAATGCCCGTGGCCACGTTATAAAAAAGTACGAAAGGCAAACCCCAGATATATATGTTAAGGTATAACAGGGAGTCGTCGAAAACCTCTTCGGGCGTTCTGATAGCGTGTAACAACGGTCCCGACGAGAAAATACCGACAAGCATAAGCACCGCGCAAAGCACACCGCTCGCTATCAGTGTCGTATATACCGCCGTTTTGAGTTCGCCGTATCTTTTCGCCCCGAACAACCTCGACACGACGACGGAACAACCTATATTGCAACCGAACCCGAACGCTATGAATATAAGCGTTATTTCGTAACTGTTCCCGACCGACGCAAGTGCGTCTTCTCCGATGAACTTTCCCGCAACGAAACTGTCCGCAAGATTGTAAAGTTGCTGAAAAATAATACTGCCGAATAAGGGCAGACAAAACTTCCATAGCACAGTGGACGGCTTACCGACCGTTAAATCCTTGTTCATTTTAATAAACCTTTTTCTCGTTTTCGTCGGCACGATGACGAGCAAGAATAAGTAACGAAACAACTTGCCCGTACGCACGCATTTTGCGTTGACTTTCGACGCCTTATATATTATAATACTACCGAGAGTATATGTAAAACGTATATCGGGCGTTTTGCATATGTCCGAAATATATATTTAGTATATACGGTATATTTTTTTAACATAGAAGGTAAAAATATGAGCGTTTGTTACGACTACTATCGGGTTTTTTATTACGTTGCCAAATACCGCAGTATATCGCGCGCGTCGCAAGTTCTGTTCGCGAATCAACCTAACGTTACCCGAACGATAAAAAATCTCGAAAACGAACTCGGATGCTTATTATTCGTCCGCTCGAACAAGGGCGTGCAACTAACGCCGGAAGGCGAAAAGTTGTTTGCGCACGTACGCGTGGCTTTCGAGCATATCGAGGCGGGCGAAGCGGAATTGAGATTAGATAAAACTATGCAGAAAGGAAACATTTCGATCGGCGCGAGCGAAGTTGCGCTTCACTGTTTTTTGTTACCCGTTCTGAAAAAATATCGTCTGCTTTACCCGCGGATTCATATCAGGTTTTTCAATCATTCCACACCGCAGGCGATATCCGCTTTGAAAAACGGGCTTATAGACGTAGCCGTCGTTACCAAACCGAAAGACGTACCCGATTCGCTGAAATGCGGTATCGTCAAAAACTTTAACGAGGTTGCCGTTTGCGGTTCGGTGTTTTCTCGCCTCAAAGAGAAAAAACTGACGTTTTCCGACCTTGTCGGACTTCCACTTATATCTCTCGGCGAACAAACGCAAACGTACGCTTTTTATTCCGATTTGTTTTTAAAGCACGGGCTTACATTTTCGCCCAGCGTGGAAGTTGCTACCGCGGATCAGATATTACCTTTGGTAGCAAACGGTTTAGGAATCGGTTTCGTTCCCGAAGAGTTTTTAAACTACGTTAAGCCGACGGATTCTATAACCCGTTTAAATCTTGCCGAGCCTATACCTTCCGGAAGTATATGTTATATGCAACGAGCGGATTTCTCGCCCGACATCGCCTTAAAAAAGTTTGATGAAATGATAAAATCGGCAAAAGAGTAACACTTAAAAAACAAAAAACGCCGACACGTCGCCGGCAAGCAAACGTGTCGTCAAAAGA
The DNA here is from genome assembly GCA_934271725.1 of uncultured Clostridia bacterium. Classification (GTDB taxonomy): domain Bacteria; phylum Bacillota; class Clostridia; order Christensenellales; family Borkfalkiaceae; genus CAKQSC01. The sequence continues at coordinate 16,439 of CAKQSC010000014.1, read as the reverse complement.
AATATATTTTTTCGTCGCGCTCCGTCGGAGTTCAAAGAAACGCAACGTTTTTCAAAGATTTATTCACCGCAACCGCGACGCAGAGCAACCGCTTATTATAGCAATTCCGTAAACAAAACTTTGCAAACGCCAACGCAAACAATCCCCGTCGGTATGCCTTTTCGGCACCCCGACGGGGATTTTGTTGCAATTTAACTATACGGCGTAAGAAAAACGGCTTTTGCAAACCTGCAAAAGCCGTTTCGTATTGTTTTCGATAATCGCAAAATTATCTCTTGCTGAATTGCGGAGATTTTCTTGCTTTCTTTAAGCCGTACTTCTTTCTTTCCTTCATTCTCGAATCTCTCGTAAGGAAACCCGCTTTCTTTAAAGCGACGTGAAGTTCGGGTTCCGCAAGGTTAAGAGCCCTTGCTATACCGTGGCGAATCGCGCCCGCCTGACCGGTAAATCCACCGCCCTTAACGTTTACGATAACGTCGTATTTAGCAAGCGTTTCCGTCAACGCAAGCGGTTGACGAACGATATACTTCAAGGTATCGAGACCGAAATATTCGTCCAAAGTTTTGTTGTTTACGGAAATAGTTCCGTTTCCGCCCGGAATAAGACGTACTCTCGCTACGGCACTCTTTCTTCTACCGGTTCCCCAGAATTGAATTTTCTTTTTCGTTGTTTTTGCCATAACCTATCTCCTTAAAACAATTTAAGTTCTACGGGCTTTTGAGCGGAGTTGTTGTGTTCCGCGCCCTTATAGAGTTTGAGTTTCTTAATCATTTGTCTGCCGAGTCTTGACTTGGGAAGCATATCTCTTACCGCTTCGTATACGACGAAATCGGATTTCTCGGCAAGCAACTTGCTGTAAGGAATCTCCTTCAAACCGCCGATATAGCCGGTGTGATATCTGTAAATCTTCTTTTCTGCTTTATTTCCCGTCAAAACAACTTTGTCCGTGTTTATAACGATAACGAAATCGCCCGTGTCAACGTTAGGCGTAAAGGTAGGCTTATTCTTTCCGCGAAGAATCGCCGCTACCTTAGAGGCAAGTCTGCCGAGAGGCAATCCCGTTGCATCGACGACGTACCACTTTCTTTCAACCGTGTTAGCGTTTGCCATGTAGGTTTTCATAATGTATTCTCCTTAAAATATTTGGAGAAATTGTGTTCGTATCCACGTAATACGAGCCGAGTTACCACGGGGGCTACCGCAAATAACGCCAATTTCCTTTATAAATGCCTTACTATTTTAATGCAATCCGAAATTATTGTCAAGTATTTTTCAATACTTTTATAATGTTTTATCGTATTCGACTTTCATAAGCGTCAAACCCTTTGCCGGCATGGTCTTTCCGAGTTTCTTTCTGTCGCCCGTTTTTATCGCTTCGGCTATGTCTTCGGGGGTTATTTTTCCAAGCCCCGCAAACACCGTCGCGCCCGCTATTATCCTTACCATATTGTAAAGAAATCCGCTACCCGTAACGGTCAGCGTTATAAAATCGCCCGTTCTTTCCACCCTGCACTCGTAAACCGTTCTTACCGTGCTTCTGAGTTCGGTACTCCCCGTCGCGCAAAAACATTTAAAGTCGTGTTCGCCCTCTATTTCCTTGACCGCCCTTTTCATTTTGTCCAAATCCGTTTTCGGAATCATAACGGCGTATCTGTCGTATAAAGGAACGCTTATACGCCCCTCGTACATAGTGTAAACGTACGTCTTTCTTTTGGCGTTTCTTCTCGAATCGAAACCGATACCGACTTCACTAGAAGTCAACACCTTGACGTCGCAGGGAAGTTTAACGGAAAGTGCGATGGCGAACCTGTCCGCCGGCATATCGCTTGCCGTCGCGAAATCGCAAGTCTGCCCCTTTGCGTGAACGCCGGCGTCCGTTCTTCCGCTTGCGGTAACCGTTACCCGTTCGCCCGTAACCGCGAAAACGGCGTCTTCAATCGTTTGCTGAACGCTTCTTTTGCCCGTTTGTTTCTGCCAACCGCAAAAATCCGTTCCGTCGTAACAGACGGTCAACATAATTCTTCTCATATAATCGCACCGAGATAGATATTGGTAAGCACCACGCCCGCGACGAGTCCGCCCGTAAGTATAAACGACACCACGTCGAACCAACCTATCGTAAGGCGTTTGTATTTGGTTCTCTTTTTACTGCCTGCGTAACACCTTGCGTCCATTGCGTCGCCGAGTTCGTCCGCGCGACGGAAAGAGGATATAAGCAAAGGAATAAGCACGGGTATAAGCGCTTTTGCTTTTTTGAAAATATTTCCGCTCTCGAAATCCGCGCCTCTCGCTTTCTGCGCTTTAATTATCCTGTCCGTTTCGTCCATAAGAGTTGGAATAAACCGCAGGGCTATACTCATTATCAGCGCGAATTCGTGCACGGGAAACTTAATCCATTTAAGAGGATACATAAGCGTTTCTATACCGTCCGCAAGGTCTACGGGGGTGGTCGTAAGCGTTAAAATCGACGCCGAAAAAACAAGAAGAATAAGCCTTGCCGTTAAAAAACCGGCATAAATCAACCCCTTGTCCGTTATCGTTATAAACCCGAGCCATTTTTCGACGAGAGGCGTTCCCTCTCTGTTGAAAAAAATGTTTAAAACGGCTGAAAAAATTACGAGAAACAACACCCCTTTTATGCTTTTAAGCACTTTCAGAGGGGGTGTTTTTGCGAGAATTATCGTAACGACGAGAAAGCCGAAACAAAGCGCAAGCCCGTAAAATGCAAACTTTTTTACGAGAAACAACGCCACGATATACGCTATTAAAATAACTATTTTTATTGCCGGATTGAGCCTGTGCACTATGGAATTCGCGGGGTAATATTGTCCGAAAGTTACGTCTTTCATTTTTTACCCTCCGCAAAATCCCGAACGGCGTTTACAAACCCGTCGAACGAATAGTCGCCTTTTATTTCTATGCCCTTTTCCTTTAAAAGTGAAGTAAGCCTAACGGTTACGGGAACGTCGAGACCGAACTTGCAAAGTTCTTTCTCGTCCGAAAAAACTTCTTTCGGCGTACCCGTTTCAACAACTTCTCCGCCGTCGAAAACCGCCACTTTCGTGCAGTGTTCGGCAACGGCGTCCATATCGTGTGAAACCATTATAACCGTTTTGACGAACTTATTTCTCAAATCGTCTATGAGCCTAAAAAGTTCCTTTTTTCCCTCGGGATCGAGTCCGGACGCGGGTTCGTCGAGAACGAGCACTTCGGGTTCGGTTACTATTACCCCCGCGATGGCAACTCTTCTTTTCTGACCGCCCGACAGTTCAAACGGGCTTTTGTTTTTAATTTCACCGTAATTAAGCCCGACCGTTTCTATGGCGTTTCTCACGGCGATTTCCGTCTGTTCTTTGGTTACGTTTTTGTTAAAGTTTTTAAGACCGAAAGCCACGTCGTCGAATACCGTTTCGGCAAACAGTTGATATTCGGGGTATTGAAAAACCATTCCGACTTTTTTGCGCAGTTCTTTAAAATCGCACTTCTTGTCCGCGAGATTAAAGTCGCCTACGGTAAGACTTCCTTTGTTTTTGCCTATCTTTATAAGCCCGTTAAGGTGCTGAACGAAAGTGGATTTACCGCTACCCGTCCTGCCGATAACGCCGAAAAACTCCCCTTCTTCTATCGTTAAATCGACGTTTTTCAGGGCGTGCACGGCAAACGCCGTTTTTTCGCCGTATACGTAATTCAGTTGTTTCGCAACGATTCGCATATTCCCTCCGCAAGCCCTTCCGTAGTCAATACGTCGCCTTTAATTTTTAGTCCTTGCTTTCCGAGCGCGTCCGCGATTTTTACGGTAAGAGGAACGTCAAGCCCCAACGCGAGCAATTTTTCGCGGTCGGCAAAAATCTCTTCCGGCGTACCCGACGCAACTATTTTTCCGCCGTCCATAACGAATATTTTGTCGGCGGACACAGCCTCTTCCATATAATGGGTTATGTTTATAACCGTCATTCCGTTTTCGTCGTGCAACTTCTTTACGGTGTCCGTTACTTCCTTTCTGCCTTTGGGATCGAGCATTGCGGTAGACTCGTCCATAACTATTACGGAAGGTTTTATCGCAAGCACGCCCGCTATGGCTATTCTTTGTTTCTGTCCGCCTGAAAGTCTCGACGGCGTCGCTTTTCTGTACTCCGCCATACCTACGGCGTTAAGAGCGTATTCTATTCTTTCGCCTATTTCTTTTCTGGGCACACCGAGATTTTCGGGGCCGAAAGCCACGTCGTCCTCTACTATTGAAGCGACCGTCTGATTGTCGGGATTCTGAAAGACCACACCCACCGTTTTTCTTATATCGAAAAGGCGGGTTTTGTCGGAAGTCGTCATTCCGTCTACGGTAACCACGCCCCGCGCCGGCACGTTAAGCCCGTTGAGAAGCCGTGCGAAAGTCGATTTACCGCTTCCGTTTCTTCCCACGAGAGCGATGTGTTCGCCCTTTTCTATTTCGATGTTTAAGTTGTCTATCGCGTTACGCTTTTCGCCGGGGTAGGCAAAGGTAACGTCTTGGAATGAAATGTACGCCATAATCGTATTTAATTATAACAAACTTGACGTAATTTAACAACTTTATTGTCCTAAAATATTAAAAAATCCCTTTTTTACATTGACTAATCGACGATTTTTATATATAATGTTTTAGAACGGTTTTAAACCGACTCAATTTGACAAAATTTTTGGAGGACATATAAAAAATGAGCGTTAAAATGACAATTGACGGCAATACCGCCGCAAGCCACGTTGCTTATGCGTTCAGCGAAGTCGCTGCCATTTACCCGATAACCCCCTCTTCACCGATGGCGGAAGTCGCGGACGAATGGTCTACGCAAGGCAGAGTGAACATGTTCGGCGAGAGATTAAGACTTGCCGAAATGCAATCGGAAGCGGGTGCCGCCGGCGCGGTTCACGGTTCTTTGACCGCAGGCGCGCTTACCACCACTTACACCGCGAGTCAGGGCTTACTGCTTATGATTCCCAACATGTACAAGATTTCGGGCGAACTTCTTCCCTGCGTATTCCACGTATCGGCAAGAGCGCTCGCCGCGCACGCTCTTAACATTTTCGGCGACCACAGCGACGTTATGGCTTGCCGTCAGACGGGTTTCGCAATGCTCGCTTCCGCTTCCGTTCAGGAAGTTATGGATCTTGCTTTGGTCGCTCACCTTTCCACGTTGAAAGCGAGAGTTCCTTTCCTTCACTTCTTCGACGGTTTCAGAACTTCTCACGAAGTAAGCAAAATCGACGTTATCGAATACGACGATATGAAAAAACTCGTAGATATGGCGGATATAGAAGATTTCAGATCCCGCGCGCTTAACCCCGAACACCCCGTTCAGAAAGGTACAGCGCAGAACAGCGATATTTATTTCCAGAACAGAGAAACGGCTAACAAATACTACGAGGCAACCCCCGAAATCGTTCAGACGATGATGGACAAAGTCGGCGACCTTACGGGCAGAAAATATCATCTGTTCGATTACGTAGGCGCACCCGACGCTCAGAACGTTATAGTTTGTATCGGTAGCGGTTGCGACACCATAGAAGAAACGATAGTCAAAATGAACGAAGAAGGACACAAAGTAGGTCTTATCAAAGTAAGACTTTACAGACCTTTTGCGACCGACGCTTTCATAAACGCTATCCCCGCGACCTGTAAAAAAATCGCCGTTCTCGACAGAACGAAAGAACCCGGCTCTCTCGGCGAACCTCTTTATCTCGACGTTTGCACGGCTCTTCTCGAAAAGGGCGTCAAGGGCATAAAGGTTTACGGCGGAAGATACGGCTTAGGTTCCAAAGAGTTCAACCCCTCTATGGTTTACGCGGTATACAAAAACCTCGAATCGAGAAAACCGAAAAACCATTTCACCGTAGGTATTCACGACGATATTACGAATACTTCTCTCGATTTCTCGAAGAAGTACAACGCCGCTCCCGCAGGTACCATTTCCTGCAAGTTCTACGGTTTAGGCTCGGACGGTACGGTCGGCGCGAACAAGAACAGCATCAAGATCATAGGCGACCACACGGATATGTACGCGCAAGGTTATTTCTTCTACGATTCCAAAAAATCGGGCGGTATAACCGTTTCGCACTTACGTTTCGGCAAAACGCCCATTCAGTCGGCTTACCTTATAGACAACGCGGATTTCGTTGCGTGCCACAACCCCTCTTACCTTACCCGTTACGATATGGTTACGGATATTAAGGAAGGCGGTAAGTTCCTTATCAACGCTCCCTGGACGACGGTTAAGGAACTCGACGCGAACCTCCCCGCGAAAGTTAAAAACCAAATCGCTAAAAAACATATTCAACTTTACGTTATAGACGCTATAAAGATTGCGGGCGCGCTCGGACTCGGCGGAAGAACGAACACCATTTTGCAATCCGCATTCTTCCTTATAAACAGCGACATAATGCCTTACGACGACGCGGTTACCTTTATGAAGAAAATGGCTTACAAGTCATTCGCTAAAAAAGGCGACGCCGTAGTCGAAATGAACTACAAGGCAATCGAATCCGCTTCCAAAGACGGTAACCTCGTTAAAATCGACGTTCCCGCAAAGTGGGCTACCGAGAAAAAAGGCGCGGAAATGGCGAAAGTCGCTTCCAACGATTATTTCAAAAACGTGCTTCACCCCATTCTCGTTCTCGAAGGGGACAAACTTCCTTCGTCCACGTTCAATGCGGACGGCTCCGTTCCCACCGGCACGACTCAATACGAAAAACGCGGTGTTGCGGTTAAAGTACCCGCATGGGACAGCCAAAAATGTATTCAATGCAATCAATGCTCGTTCGTATGCCCGCACGCCTGCATAAGGCCCGCTCTCAACGCGGAAGGCGCAGACAAACCCGCTTCTTACGCTACCAAAACGGCTATCGGCCTTAAAGGCTACGAATACAGAATGCAGGTTTCTCCCCTTGACTGTATGGGTTGCGGAGTCTGCGCTTCGATATGCCCCGTAAAGGCGCTCGATATGGTTCCCCTCGCAAGCGTCGTAGAAAACGAAACGGTTAACTACGATTACAGCGAAGCGTTGCCCGAAGTCGATACTTCCGTATTCAAGAAAACGACGGTTAAGGGAAGTCAGTTCTCCAAACCCTTGTTCGAGTTCTCGGGAGCGTGCGCGGGTTGCGGTGAAACTCCTTACGTTAAAGTCATCACTCAGATGTTCGGCGACAGAATGATAGTAGCGAACGCTACGGGCTGTTCTTCCATTTACGGCGGTTCGGCTCCCACCTGTCCCTACACCAAGAATAAAGACGGACACGGTCCCGCATGGGCAAACTCTCTGTTCGAGGATAACGCGGAATTCGGTTACGGTATCAACCTCGCTTACGCTCAAAGAAGAGTCGCTCTTACGCACAAACTCGAAAACCTTCTTAACGCGCTTAACGAAAAAGGCGTGGCGGACGATTCTCCTATGAAAGTCGCTATCAACGCTTGGCTTGAAAACAAGAACGACGCAGAAGGCAGTAAAGTTACCGCAAACAATCTCGTTAAAGCGCTTGCGAATTGCGACGGTTGCGGTTGCCCGTTCGACGCGGAAGTTGCAGATATTCTTAAAGACAAAGATTGCCTCGTAAAGAAATCTATATGGATTTTCGGCGGAGACGGTTGGGCTTACGATATAGGTTACGGCGGACTCGACCACGTTCTTGCGATGGGCGAAGACGTAAACGTTCTCGTTCTCGATACGGAAGTTTATTCCAACACGGGCGGACAAGCAAGTAAGGCTACCCCGACGGGTTCCGTTGCGAAGTTCGCCGCGGGCGGTAAGAGAGTCAAGAAGAAAGACCTCGGTATGATGGCTATGAGTTACGGTTACGTATACGTCGCTCAATGCGCTATGGGAAGCAACAAACAGCAATTCCTTAACGCTATTACCGAAGCGGAAAGTTATCACGGTCCATCTCTCGTTATCTGCTACGCTCCGTGCATCAACCACGGCATCAATATGACGAAGTCGCAGGACGAAGAAAAGAGAGCGGTAGATTGCGGTTACTGGCAGTTGTACAGATACAACCCGACCAAAGCGGACAACGGAGAAAATCCGTTCACGCTCGACAGCAAAGATCCGACGGCGGATTATCAGGAGTTCCTTGCGGGCGAAACACGTTACGCTTCTTTGAAAAAGACTCAACCCGCTATTGCGGACGCGCTCTTTAAAAAGACGGAAGCGGACAGCAAAGCAAGACTCGAAAAATATAAAGAGTTGGCTCATAAAGAATAATTCCGGTTATAAAACCAAAAACGGCTACGAACATCGTAGCCGTTTTTCAATTGTCGTTAAGTTTAAAAAAGTGCCCCGTCGCGTTTAAAAACGTTCGGCGAGCGAACATCTTACACCGCGTTTTCAAAGACTTTGCGATTTCTTGCTCTTATAAAGCGTTCGGTAAGCGGAAAATCCGTTTTTACCGTAGCAACCGAAATTATAACGAAAAACGGGGTAAAATAAAAAAGAGCACTCTTCCCCCGGAGTTTTGCCCTTTTTTAATCATATACTATTCAAAGATAGCGTTCCATTCAAGTCCGTTCCTCGTTAGGTCATAAATATTGTACCACATATTAAAAAAATGTCAATACCCTTTTGAAAAAAACTCTGATTTTTTTAGTATTTGACTATTTTTTTCATTTGATGTATAATAATTATACGGCAACTTACCGCCGATATAAGGTCTGCGACTTTTTAAATACGTGTATGAAAGAAAAAATCAAAAAGTTTTGGCAATGGTTGAGAAAAAACGTTCTCAACAAAGAAATGCTTATATGGATAATTATAGCCGAGGTTATTTTCTGGTCGCCGTGCATAGTAACGGGCTTCCTTGCGATTACCGTAAGCAGTTGGTGGTGGACGGCGTTCGTAGCGATTATCGTGTTCTGGTCGGGACCGTTTACCCCTGCCATACCTCTTCAACTCGCGCTGGCGGTCGCTTTGAAAAAACTTTGGCACATAATAAAAAACCGTAAAAACAAAAAACGCAAAAAAGGCGAAAGCGTTACGGAAGAAAAATCCGACAATCCCGTCGCTTCGATTCCCGAAAACACGACAAGCGACGACGAAAAGAAAACGCAAGAAGTACGCGATAACACCGCAAGCGACGGCATAGAAAATACCGACGGAAAAAACGACGCTGAAACGGGCTATGAAACCTACGACGGCGAAAAGAAAACGGAAGACAACGGCGAAACCGCTACGGAAAATACCGCCGACAATAAAAACGAACAAGGTGAAAAATGAACAAACGCGACGACGCAAGAACGGTTCGCACTAAAACGCTTATCAAAAAAGCGTTTGCGGAACTGATAGAAGAAAAGGAAATAGAACAGATTACCGTAAAAGAACTGTCCGAAAGGGCGGGGATTCACCGCGGTACCTTTTACATACACTATAAAGACGTATACGACGTTATAGAGCAAACTAAATACGAAATGGTATCATCTCTCGACGAAACGTTTAAAAACATAAACGACAAACTCGATTCGCCCATACCCCTTCTCAATAATTTATACGAACTTGCGAAACGTGATTTCTGGATATACAAAGCGATTATCAACGCCAAATGGTCGGGGCAATATACAAAATCCGTAAAACAACTCATCACGGACAAATATTTTCAACTTAACGCGACCTCGGCAAACCCCAAAGACAAATATCTTTTGAGTTTTATCATCTCCGGCGCGATAGGAATGTTTCAGGACTGGGTTTTATCCGGCGAACCATTTCCTATGGAAGAAATACACGACGTTTTAACCAAATACGTAACGGACGTTCTTAAAGCGGAATAATAACGGCAAGGCACCGCCGTCCACGACTCGGGGCAAATGCCCGACAGACACTTCAAAACCGAATAATATAAATAGTCAGCCTCCTCGCGCCGTTCGTACGAGGAGGCTTTTCTTTCGACGGCGAATTCGTTTACGCTTTGTCAAACGAACAAACTTTAATTTTTGCGTTGCAAAAAGGACAACCCGACGACAAAAAAAATATACGGTTTCGTTTTACGTCGACGACGAATGTGTAAAAAATATTCAGACGGCAGGAAACGAAACTCTCGACTTTCCCGAAAATCCGTCAAAAGACGGTTACGCTTTCGTCGGTTGGGGAGTAACGTTCCCTAACGGTTACGAGGAAACTTATTTTACCTCGTCTTATTACGAAACCATTCCTTTGACCTACGACATAAAAGTATATGCTCAGTGGAAGAAACTTATTACGATTCATTTTGAGATGAACGGCGGACAAATGGCAGGCGCCGGCGACACGGGTCCTCTTCCCGACGAAACGATTCTCGAAGGGAACAAATCCGATCGTATTACGACGGTAGTTACAAAAGGTAATTCTGCGTTTATGGGTTGGTACGACAACCCCGAACCGGAAGGCGACAAGATTACCGATCCGTACTATCCGACGGAAAACGTAACTCTTTACGCGTCTTGGCTAGACGAAAGCAGAGTTATGCCCGAAAGCGTAACGAAGATTTACGTACACGCCGATTTGCTCGATTCTTTCAAAGCAAAGTTCCCCGACTATGCGGACAAAACCTTCGCGATAGCCGAATAAATACCGCAACCGGCAGGACGGTAAGACTTTTTGTCTGGCCGATATGCCAAGCAATAATACAAACTTTACCAAAGCGAACGCCCGACGGGGAATTCCCGTCGGGCGTTACTATACGTTGTTTATTTTCTTATTGCGGACAAAAACTTTACCGCGTTGTTTTTTATTTTTTCGCAATCGCATTTATTCTTATCGGGCGTGGTCAGACTTGCGCCTACCGCTACCGCTATCGCGCCCGCTTTAAGCCATTCTTTCGCGTTCTTTTCCGTAATTCCCGCAAAAGGTATAAACTTTACGTCGTCGAAAGGACCTTTTATATCTTTTAAATACTTCGTCCCCAAAAAGTTTGCGGGGAACAGTTTGATAACTTCGAGGTTTTTTCTCTTTAACCCGTATATCTCGGCAGGCGTCATCGCACCCGCTATATACAGCACTCCCTTTTCCTTTGCAAGTTCGTAAACCTCTTCCACAAACACGGGAGAAACAAGGAACTTTGCCCCCATAAGCAAGGCTTTCGCCCCGTCCGACGCGGAAAACACCGTACCCGCCCCCAAAAGAATATCGTCGCCGTACGTTTCGTTTAAACTCGAAATCGCGTCGAAAGGCATTTCGCTGTTAAGGGCGATTTCAAGAACCTTTACACCGCCGTCTATAATGCCTTTGGCTCTCGTGAGCAAATCCGCAAAAGATTTTTCTCTTATTATTCCTATAACCTTTTCCGTCGATATAATTTCGACTACTTTTTCTTTATCGTATTTCATAAATCACCTACGCAAAAAATTGTAAAACGTCCACAAGCACGGCAAATCCCAAAAGGAAAATAAATCCGCACAAATGTATAATCGCTTCCGCCTTTCTGTTGATCGGCTTTTTTCTTATCCATTCGATAAGCGTAAACACCACGTGAGAGCCGTCCAACGCCGGCAAAGGCAAAAGATTGAATACCCCGAGATTTACGCCTATAAACGCCGTTATCTGTAAAAAACTCGCAAATCCTCCGACTCGCACCATATTAGCCGTTTGTTTGACCGTGGTTATCGGTCCGCCGAGCGACGTTAAACCGAGTTTTCCCGTCAACAACTGCCCTATAACGCGGAATATACTCGAAGCGAGTTTGAAATGATAGACGAAACAGTCGCCTACCGTTTTGAAAAAACCAAACCTTACGTTACTTGTCTTAGCGTTTATGCGAATAAGTTTTCCGCTTTCGTCAAACTCTTCGCCTATTCCGAGCGCGCCGTAATGCTCGCTTGAATTGCCCGTTATATCTCTGACGAGTTTTACCTGCAACGTTTTGTATTTACCGTTTCGCAAAACGGAAACTTTTACCGTATCGCCCGCCTTTTTACCTTTCAGGGCAACGCCCAAATCGTTTGCGAACACTATATATCTTCCGTTCACCCTGTCTATAACGTCCCCGTCTTCGAGCATAAAATCCGTATATCCGGAAGAAACGCTTTCCGCCGTCTTTACTACCTGAACTCTTTGTTCGCCGTAAACGGCAAACATCAAAGCGATTACGACGAACGCGAGAATAAGATTCATCAGCGCGCCCGATACAAGCACTATTATTCTTTTATACGGCTTTTGGTTAAGATACGCTTCTTTATCTTCCTTATTCTCTTCCTCCCCGTAAAAGGCGCAGAAACCGCCCAAAGGAAAGGCTCTTACGGAAAACACCTCGCCGTTCTTTTTCGTTTTTTTAAACAGTTTCGGTCCGAACCCTATCGCGAACTCGTTTATCTTAAATCCTAACAGTTTACCCGCTATATAATGCCCGAATTCGTGCACCGTTATCATAACGAGAAGTATAACTATCGCAAGAAGAACGTAACCGATATACTGAAACACGGAAACCGCGCTTGCCGAAAGAATGTTCATTTATACTCCCTTGCAAACTTTCTTGCGGTTGAATCCGCAAAAAGCACGTTGTCTTTCGTTACGGGCAAGCCGTCCGTTTCCTTTTCGCATTTTTCCAAAGCACACTTTACCGCTTTATAAACGTCCGTAAACTTTATTTCGCCCTTTAAAAATCTTTCGACGGCGACCTCGTCTGCTCCGACGAGCATTGCGGGGTATAATCCGCCGAGTTTTGCGACTTCGAGCGACAAATCGAACAACGGATACTTACCTTTTTCGACATCTTTAAAGTCGAGAACAAGCCCGTTGAAATCGAGTTTATCGACTCCCGTTTCCACCCTTTTACCGCGATACAGCGCGTAACTTAAAGGCACTTTCATACTGGGCTTGCCCATTTGCGCGATAACAGCGCCGTCTTTAAACGCCACCATAGAATGTACTATGCTGTCTTTATGAATAACCACCTTAACGTCGTCGTATCCGCAATTAAAAAGCCTCATCGCCTCTATTACTTCAAACCCTTTGTTAAGCATCGTAGCCGAGTCTACGGTTATTTTTTTGCCCATAACCCACGTCGGGTGGTTCAAAACCTCTTTTGCGGTTACGCCCGAAAGCATTTCGGGGGTATAATCTCTCAAACTTCCGCCCGAAGCGGTGAGTATTATTTTGTCTACCTCTTTGCCGCATTTCAGACATTGATAAATTGCGGAATGTTCGCTGTCCACGGGGTAAATATCAACGCCGTTTTCCATCGCCTTTTTGATAAGTATTTCACCCGCCGAAACTATCGCTTCTTTGTTGGCGAGCGCGATATCTTTTTTAAGTTCTATCGCCTTTTCTATCGCGTAATACGCCTTAAACCCGCTCAAAGCGATAAGGACTACGTCGCAATCTTCGGTTATCGCGTTTAAAAAAGCATTCTCACCGCAAAAGGTTTTAACGCCTCCCGTCCGTATGATACCGCTTTCGAGAGTTGCGATTTCCGGCTTGAACTCTTTTATTTGATTTTCGAGAAGCGTAGCGTTAAAACCAGCCGAAAGTGAAACGACTTTCAATTCGCCGTTACTTATTCTTACGACGTCCAACGCCTGTGTTCCTATCGAACCCGTGCTTCCTATAACCGCTATCTTTATCATTTTATATACAAGAAACTATAATTCTGAACACGACGAACACTATGACGGAAGCGAAAATCAAACCGTCTATTCTGTCCATCATTCCGCCGTGCCCCGGGAACAACGTTCCCATATCCTTTATTTCGTTCTTTCTTTTTATAACGCTCTCTATAAGGTCGCCGAGTTCCGTAAACGCGGAAGCGACTACGCCCGTTATTATAAACACCGCAACCGTCGGAAAACCCGTTATCACGGGCAAAGCGTCGGTTGCTCCGAGAATGAAATACAAACACACGCTTATCGCTATTCCGCCGACAAGACCGCCTATATACCCCGAAATCGTCTTTTTAGGGCTTATTTTCGGGCAAGCCTTGGGACCTTTGAGCGTGCAACCGACAAGGTATGCGAAAACGTCCGTCGCGGGGCATACCGAAAAGGAAATAAGAAGTGCCGAGAAAGCGTATTTTGCACCGTCTTTCGTACCGAACGGCGCCAAAAAGTCCATACCCAAAGCGTTCATAAGAACCATTGCGCATATCAGCATATTAGGATATACGTAGCAAAGCATTGCCGAGCCGAGATTTTCGACAGTTACGTTATCGTAATCGAACACGAGCAGTGAAAGCATTGCGACTACGTAACCGCCCGTTACGCCGAGTAGCCCGTAATACCCGAAAAAGGTCGTTAACGGTACGGTTAAAAAGGCAAAAACGAAAGTCGTTATCTTTGCCGATTTTGTTATTCTCTGTCCGTTCGCCCTGAGCATTTCAAAGGTTCCGAAAACGGACATCGCCAAAAACATTATATTAAAAAATCTGTAATCTATTTCTCTTAAAAAGAAAAATCCCACCGTGAGCGCGACTATCACCGCGCCCGTTATGCTTCTTTTAAGCATTTTCGGTTATTCCTCCGAAGTTTCTCTTTCTCGAACGATAATCTTTTAAAGCCTCGTCGAGTTTTTCTTTTGTAAAATCCGGCCAAAGAACGTCGGTAAAATAAAGTTCGCTGTAACTTGCCTCGAACAGCATAAAGTTGGAAAGCCTTTTCTCCCCCGCCGTCCTTATGATGAGATCGAGAGGAGGCAAACCCGCCGTCGAAAGATTACCCGAAACGTCCTGTTCCGTTATTTCCGTTTTGCCCGATTTTATAAGTTTGTTTACGGCGTTTACAATGTCCGCGCGACCGCCGTAATTTACGGCAACGTTTAGTATTCCGCCGTCGTTATTTTCCGTTTTCGCAACGCTTTTGTCTATCGTTTTTATAAGTTTGTCGGGAAGCCCTTCACGGCTACCCGATACGATGAGTTTTACGTTACCGTCCGTAAGTTTTTTTACGCTCGTTTTCAAAAACTTTTCTATAAGCGAAAAAATGCCTTCAACTTCTTCTTTTGGTCTGTTCCAATTTTCGGAAGAGAAAGCATATAACGATACCGCTTTAATACCCTTGTCAAAAGCGTATGCAACGGTTTTTTCAACCGTTTTGCTACCGGCAAGGTGTCCGTACTTACGCGGTTTCCCGCGCAGTGTCGCCCACCTGCCGTTCCCGTCCATTATAATTCCTATATGGGCGGGCAAGTTGTTGTTTTCTTCGTTCATTATACCGAAAGTATGTCCTTTTCTTTATCGGCGCATACAGCGTCGATTTTCGCTATAAAGTTCGCTACGTCCTTTTCGACGTCCTTTTCGTAAGATGAAACTTCGTCTTCGCTCAAAGACTTGTCGTTTTTGCATTTTTTCAAAAACTCCATCGCTTCTCTTCTTACGTTTCTTACGGCAACCTTGCCGTCTTCCGCCATTTTCTTTACCTGCTTTACGAGTTCCTTTCTTCTCTCTTCCGTAAGCATGGGGAATACGAGTCTTATAACCTTACCGTCGTTGGAAGGCGTTATGCCTATATTTTCGACAAGCAACTGCTTTTCGATAACTTTAAGCATACTTGCGTCCCACGGGGCGATTACAAGACATCTGCCGTCCGAAACGGAAATGTTACCCACCTGATTTATAGGCGTGGGCGTTCCGTAATAGTCTACGAGTATTCTGTCCAAAATATGCGGATTCGCTCTGCCCGCTCTTATAGTCGCGAAATCGCTTTCGAGCACCTTGACGGATTTATCCATTTTATCCGTCGTTTCGAGGAGCATCGTTTCAACTGATTCCAAAGTTTTTTCGTCTGCCATAATTTATATCTCCCTTATTGATTTATCTTATAAGCGTTCCTACGTTTTCGCTCGTTACCGCTTTAACTATCGAGTCGTCGTCAAGCCCGAACACAAGCACGGGTATTCCGTTTTCCTTGCAGATAGTTACCGCCGTGGTATCCATTGCTTTAAGGTCTTTCGACACGTAATCGAGATAGGAAATCTCGGATAATTTTTTTGCGTTTTTATTGACTTTCGGGTCGCTGTCGTAAATGCCGTCCACGTTCTTTGCGAGAAGCAGACAGTCTGCGCCTATTTCCGCCGCCCTCAACGCCGCGCCCGTATCCGTCGAAAAATACGGGTTGCCCGTTCCGCAACCGAATATAACCACTCTGCCTTTGTTCAAGTGCTTCAACGCTTTGCCGAGAATGTACGGTTCCGCTACTCTCGTGATTTCAAGCGCGGTCTGAACCCTTGTCGGCACGCCCGCTCTTTCAAGCGCGTCCTGCATGGCAAGAGAATTGATAACGGTTGCAAGCATGCCCATATGATCGGCTGTCGTTCTGTTCATCTCTTTGCCTTGTCTGCCACGCCAGAAGTTGCCTCCACCGATAACCATTCCTACTTCTACGCCGAGTTCTCTTATTTTTTTAATTTGCTTTACGACTTTATCTATAACGGCTTCGTTAAGTCCGAATCCGTTTTCTCCGGCAAGAGCCTCGCCGGAAAGTTTTAACACGACTCTTTTATATCTTGCCTTTTGCATAACCG
>CAKQSC010000013.1 GCA_934271725.1 uncultured Clostridia bacterium | reverse complement strand
GCCGATCATAACCCCGTCCGACGCTTTAAGAATGCTTTCTATGTTGTTCACGCCCGCGCGGTTTTCTATTTTGGCTATAAGGTCGATATCTTCTCCGCCGTTCTCTTTAAGAAACTTTCTTACGACCATAACGTCCTCTTCTCTCGAAACGAAAGAAAGGGCTATGAAATCGACTCCGTTTTTTATGCCGAACAGAATGTCTTTTTTGTCTTGCTCGGACAAAAAGTCGAGTTTAAGGCACTTGTCGGGGAAAAACATACTTCTGTGATCGGAAGTTTCGCCCCCGACGAGAACGGTCGTATACACGTCGTTGCCGACTACTTTGTCGACCTCGAAAGACATAAGCCCGTTGTTGAGAAGAATCTTGTCGCCTTTCTGCATAACTTCCGCAATGTGTTTATAGGAAACGGAAACGCGTTGTTCGTTTCCCAAAACGTCGTCTGCGGTGAAAATGAACTTATCGCCTTTGTTAAGCGATATTTTCCCTTTTTCGTATCTTCCCGTTCTGAACTCGGGACCTTTCGTATCGAGCATTACGGGAAGGGGTATACCGCGTTCTTCGCGTAATTCTTTTATAATGTTTATCTTTTTAAGTTGTTCTTCGTGCGTGCCGTGCGAAAAATTAAGACGGCATACGTTCATTCCGGCGTCGTACATAGCCGAAATGGTTTCTTTCGTGTCGCTTGCGGGACCTAACGTACATACTATTTTGGTTTTTTTCATAGAGAAACTCCTTAGCCACAAACCGCATCGGGGCGGAAACGAGGCTATCTGATTATAAACAGATTATAGCAAAAAAACTTAACTCGCGCAACGGAAACAACCCGCCCGCGCGATTTTTTACAAAAAACAGCCCGACTTTTGTCGGGCTGAAACGTCTTTGCCGAAAACTCCGTTCGGTAACGGTTGTTTTAAATCAACCTTGAACGAATATAGGTTCCGTTTTAAGGTCTTCGTAGTAAAACGCCGATGCGGTCTGAGCGTATGCCGAAACCCACGCCGTGCCTATTCCGAAACAGACAAGACCTACAATCCACCAACCGATAAAACTCAACATTAAACAAAAGTATTCCTTTTTATGTCCGTTCATCATCTTTTCGCTTTCTTTAAGGCAAGTCATCGCGTCGTATTCGGGGTGTTCGAGCGAGATGTAATACGCCTGCGAGTAGGCAAGCCATTTGATTATTCCCGGCACTATCAGAAGAAGCGACCACAAAAAGGTTAAAAGGGTATAAAGCAATCCTAAAACAATGTTGTTGGCTACGTTGCCTCTGCACCCGTCGAGAAGGGGATCGAAAGTGTTTTTTCTGTCCGTGTCGCGTACGAGTTGAAGATTATACGACGCAAACCCCATAGACGCCGGACCTACGACGATTAAGTAACCTATGAAAGGTATGACCGAAGAAAGCAAGCCGGATAAAAGAACGGCAAGCGCGAGATATAACCAGGCGTTTGCGAAAATATTGCCTCCGAGAGCGACTCTCGCTCTCTTTCTGTATTCCCGATTGTTTTGCATAAAATGACCTCCGTATGACGGCGGAAAAGTTTACGTTCGTCGTTACAACGGAAAGTATACCACTACGGAAAGGGTTGTGTCAACGTTTTCGTCCGTTTAAAAGGGCAAAGGAACATTATTTTAAACAGGCTGTTTAATTATGCCCGTTTATATTTCCGACATTTTGTTGTCAAACGGCAAACAATGTGGTATAATCTAACATTATAGCGTACACAAGGTATTTACGGAGGCGGTTTATGAAAAAAATAATCTTAACGGGAGATCGTCCTACGGGGCGTCTGCATCTCGGACATTACGTCGGTTCGCTCAAAAGAAGAGTCGAACTTCAAAACTCGGGCGAGTTTGACGAGATAAACGTGCTTATCGCCGACGATCAGGCTCTTACCGACAATGCGGATAACCCGGCGAAGATAAGAGAAAATATCGTAAACGTCGTCCTCGATTATCTTTCGGTGGGAATAGATCCCGATAAATCTACTATATGTGTGCAATCGGCGTTGCCCGCTCTTCACGCGCTTACTTTTTATTATCTTAACCTCGTAACGACGGCAAGGCTTTCGAGAAACCCGACGGTCAAGGCGGAAATACAAATGCGCGGGTTTGCCGACGAGGGGCTTCCTACGGGCTTTTTTACCTACCCCGTATCGCAGGCGGCGGACATTACGGCGTTCAACGCAACCGTCGTTCCCGTCGGCGAGGATCAACTTCCTATGATAGAGCAGACGAGAGAAATAGTAGAAAAGTTTAACAGAATATACGGCGAAACGCTTGTCGCGCCGAAAGCGATGATTCCCGAAAACGCCACTCAAAGAAGGCTTCCCGGGGTGGACGGCAAGGCGAAGATGAGCAAGTCTTTGGGAAACTGCATTTATCTTTCGGACTCTTCCGCAACGGTAAAAAAGCAAATCAACGGGAAAATGTTCACCGATCCGACGCATTTGCAGATAAGCGATCCCGGACATACGGAAGGAAACGTGGTGTTTACTTATCTTGACGCTTTTTCCACCGACAGACATTTTGCCGAGTATCTGCCCGAATACGCGAATCTCGAAGAGATGAAAGAGCATTACCGCAGAGGCGGTCTGGGCGACGGAACGTGCAAAAAGTTTTTGTTCAACGTTTTAGAGGAAATCCTTACGCCTATACGCGAACAACGCGCTAAATGGGAAAAGGACATAGATTCCGTTTACGACGTTATTCTCGAAGGCACGAAAAAAGCGACCGAGATAACCAACGAAACGCTTGCGAGAGTTCGCTCCGCAATGAAAATAGATTACTTTGCGGATCGTTCGGTCGTAAAGGAATGGGAAAAACTCTTAAAAGAAACAAAACAGTAAAGAAAGCAATAAATAATAAATCTGCCACCGGGCAGGAGGCGCAAGACGCGCCCGCAAACGCATCGTTAGGTCTTTGAAGAGGCGTTTACGGGCGTTTTTTTATGGAGACGAATTATGATAAAGAAAATAAAAGGGTACTTTTCGGTCGGAGAAATCGCGTTGTGGGTGCTGTCCGTCGCAATGATAACGGTTGCTTATTGCGTGTTCGGGGGTAACGGCGCGTTGACGCTTATAGCGTCGCTTATAGGCGTAACGTCCATTCTGATAAACGCAAAAGGCAACCCGATAGGGCAATGCCTTATGATTGTTTTCAGCGTGTTTTACGGAATAATATCATACGAATTCAAATATTACGGCGAGATGGCGACTTATCTCGGAATGTCTATGCCCATGGCGGTCTTTTCGCTTATAGTCTGGCTTAAAAACCCGTTTAAAGGCAAACGGTCGGAGGTTAAAATAGGCGTTCTTACAAAAAGAGACGTTCTTATAATGTGTCTGTCCGCCGTAGTCGTAACCGTAGCCTTTTATTTCGTTCTCGATTATTTCGGCACGGCTAATATGATACCCGGCACTATTTCCGTTACGACGAGTTACGTTGCTGTGTATCTTACTTTTAAAAGAAGCCCGTATTTTAACTTCGCTTACGCGCTTAACGACGTCGTTTTAATAATTCTATGGTCCCTTGCGAGCGTTGCGGATAAAAAATACATATCCGTTACGGTGTGTTTTGTTGCGTTTCTGATAAACGACGTATACGGGTTTATAAGTTGGCTTAAAAGACGCAGAACGCAGTCGGAAACAAGCGACGACGGCGGGCGGGCAGAGCCTTTTTGCGAAAGTCCGACGGAGGAAAAAGCGGAAAACGGGGAAGAGACGCAAGGAAAAGACGAGTTTAATAACCCCGAAAAGGAATAAAGCAATCCCGTTGCCGAAACTTACGGCAACGGGATTTTATAAGCCGTCTTTAAGTTTTGTTTTTGTGTTTTTTGTAGTATCTGTAAAAAGTTACGGTGTTGTCGAACCCGCATTCGTAGATAAGTTCGGTAATTTTGCGTTTCTCGGCGGAGGGGGAGTTCAAAAGTTCTTCAAACTTTTGTATTCTTAACGAATTGAGGAAGGAATTGAAATGCCTGCCGACCGCTTTGTTGAAAAGTTTACTGCAATATTCTTTGGTATACCCGAAATGTTTCGCCATAGACGAGAGGGTAACGTTTTCTTTGTAGTGGTTTTCTATATAGTCTATAAAATCCACCGCTATGTGTTCGGTGTTCGTTACGACGGAATCTTCGAAACCGTACGTTTTGAAAATAACGTCGAAAAGTTTGTTTGTATAAGCGCAATTGAGAAGAAAAGATTTGTCCGGTTCGTTATACCATTCTTTTACGACGCCCGTTATTTTTTCGTTATAGTCGGAAATGGTGTGTGAAATCGTGTCCTAAAACAAGACACATTGCCGAAACGTCGGGGGAAGCGTTCTGATAAAAGTGGTTCTGAAACTTGTTGGCAAAACATATTTCGCCCGCCGTTATGCGTTTTGTCTGCTCGCCTATATGAGCCGTTACGCTACCCGTTAAAATGCAAATCATTTCAAGGCTTTCGTGATAGTGTGGCATGTCGAGAAGAAAGTTTTCCTCTTTTAAAAAGAGGTGATACTCGCTGTCCGCTTCCGACTGATAGGTCGTGAAAGAAGGGTTGAGTTTCGTTTGGGTATGCGGTACTTTTTCCGCAATCCAGAAACCGAGCGTGTCCGCGCCGACGCCATAGCGCGAAATTATTTCTTCCTTGGTAAGATGCTCTTTAAAATAGGCGTTTAAAATATCTTCTTTAAGTTTGTTGCTTACGTATTTCATAGTTTAATTTTAATTCGGATATTAAAAATTGTCAATATTAAAAACAAAAATAATCGTGCGATTTGTTAATTTTTGTAACAAAAAAGGCGGTTTTTTAATAAAATCCGTAAATTACGGATTAAAGAAAGAAATGAAAATATCTTAATATTTGAAACAATATGCATAAAAAACGATATTGTCAACGCAAAAAGGCGGTGGTATAATCGTATTGTATAAAGGAGAGGTGTATGAGAAAAAAGATTTTTGCGGTCGTATTAGCGGTTTCGATACTGACGTCGTGCGCGACTTTTTTCGCATGTTCCGCAAACGATAAAGGTATGAAAATAAGTATTGCAAACGACGAAAAAACCGTATCTTTAAACAACACCGCGATACGTGAGTTTCTAAGCGGTTACGAACCGTTCGAAAAACTGGGCAATTTGCCTTCCGTCGGTAAAGACGAATATTATCCCGAGCCCGTAACGTTGAACGTAAGAGGTGCGGGAGAGGGCGGTTATAAATTGTTCGTTGCCGACAATGCGGATTTTGCCGACGCGAAAGAATACGAAACGACGGCGTCCTCCGTAACTCTCGACGACCTTTTTGCCGGAACGACTTATTATTGCAAAGCGGAAAGTTTATCCGACGGCAAAAAAAGCAAGACTTTTTCTTTCGATACGAAAAGAGAACCGAGAACGGTGAAAATCGACGGGGTTTCCAACACGAGAGATATAGGCGGTTACGTTGCCGACGGTAAACGGGTAAGACAGGGGCTTGCGTACAGAGGCGCGAATCTCGACGGCATAAGCGCAGGCGGTAAAAAGCAGTTAGCCGAACTCGGCATAAAAACGGTTATAGATTTAAGAGAGGCTTCGGGCAGAAAGAAAAACTTATCGGGATTGAATTATATAGATTTACCCGAAAACGGCGGTGCGTGTTACGTTTACGGCGACAAAGGTCTTCTTATAAAAGAATATCGGGACGCTCTGGCGCAAACCGTAAAAGTGTTCGCCGACGAAGAAAATTACCCGATATATTTTCACTGTCAGATAGGACGGGACCGCACGGGAACGCTTGCGTTCGTGCTTAACGGACTTTTAGGCGTCGGTTACGACGAACTCGTAAAAGACTACGAACTTTCTTTCTTTTCGTCGTCGGCACTGCTTGACTATAAAGAAGATTTGGGTAAAAATCTTCAATCGGCGATAGACAACCTTTATAATTACTTTTTAAAGGTATCGACGAACAAGGGCGCGGACGAGCCGACTTTAAAAGACGGTATAGAAAAGTTTCTTATAGAAATCGGCGTAACGCAGGAAGAAATAGCAAATATTAAAAGAATAATGCTGAAATAAAGTGGAGGGCAAGATATGAGAAAATTATTGAAACCGATGTGCGTGTTGTTCGCGTTGGCTTTTGCGTGTCAGTTCGTGGCGTGCGGAAAAAAGAACGACGGCAATAAAGTATACACGGTACATTTCGAGGTGTGTAGCGATTTGCCCACCAACGTCGCGCTCGACCAAAAAGTAAAAAGCGGTAGAACGGCGGAACAGCCGGACATTCAGGTAAGAGGCGCGAATCCCGACGGAAAGAGAATAACGGGTTGGTACGAAGACGAAAATTATACTACCGAGTGGGATTTCGGTCTCGATAAAGTTACTTCCGACGTAACCCTTTACGCAAAGTGGGCTTCTTATTATAAAGTAAACTTTTACATTAAAAACCAATCGACGCCCGTACACAGTACGGAAGTGAAAAGCGGTAGACGCGTTTCCCCGTGTGACGATGCCGTTTGCGGATATAAAATAAAAGGTTATTATACGTCCGACAGTTATTCGGCGGACACCGAGTTCGATTTTACCAAACCCGTAACGGGCAACACGAACGTTTATATCGATACGGAAGACTATTTCTATTTCGACGCTACGTCGATGGTCAAAAACTTCCGCGCGGTGGCGGCTCCCAGCGGAAAAGGCTCGACGGCAGGGAGTATAAGTTACGAAGAAAAGAACGGCGAAGATTATATCCGCGCGAATTTCGGTTACAGCACCAACGACAGAGAGGGCGCCGTAGACAGCGATCCGTTTATAGCGGTCGAGGGGTTGAACGTGGATATATCCAAATCGCAGATAATAGAAATGCGGTTTAAAAATCTCGGCAAAGCGAAGATTCTGGGTATATACTGGATCGTCAAAAACGAAAACGGAGATTTTATAGGACAGTCCGATTATAACGCGGCGGGTAAACTCAGTTATATTTATTCGTCAGACGAGATGAAAAGAAGCGAAGACGACGAATGGACGACGATAAGAATAAACGTCGCCTCGGGCGAAAACTCTTCCCCCGACAACAACTGGGGCGACGCGACGAGACTTTACGCTTTGAGAATACAGTCTTATTATTTAAGCGAATCGGCAAACGACAAGTCCAACGAAATGCTCATACAATACGTAAAAGGCGTTTACGACGAAAATTACGACAAATCCAAAACTTCCGTCAAGTTCGATATGGGCGGAGTCGTAAGAGAAGTGAGAACGGACAACGGCAAACCGCTTGCGAAAGAAAAAATCGCGCTTGCGGTGGGCGGATACGAAGTTTCGGGGTATTATAAAGACGCGGGATATACGCAGTCCGTCGACATAGAAAACGAGATTATAAACGGCGAAACGACTTTCTACGTGAAAACGGCGAAAGGATTTAGGTACGACGCGGTAAGTATGTATAACGCGTTCACGCCCGTTGCCTCTACCAAAGCGGGTTCCAAACCGGGTACGGCAACGATGGAAGACGGTTTCGTAAGGGTTAATTTCGGTTACAGCCTTATAGGCGACCCGAGTTACACGCTTTTCAACGCAAGACTTAATATAGACGGCGTTAAGCGTATAAAGATGAAAGTTAAAAATCTCGGGCAGGCAAGGCAGATAGGCATCTATTGGGTTGCAAAAGACGCAAACGGCAATTATACGGACGGTAGCGCGGACTATACCGCGAACGCTTCCGCGTGGTACGGTTTTAAGACTAACGAAAAGAATATGGCGGAAACGGACGAGTGGATAGAAGTAATTTTCGATTTGTCGGGTAAAACAAGTTGGCTTAACGCGAAGGAACTTGTAAAAATACGCTTTCAGTTCGATTACGTGTCGGCGGACGAAAACGACCTTTCAAACGTCGCGTTGATTGCGGAAATCACGGGCGAAGCATAAAAGGAAAAACAAAACAAACAGTGAAAAGGGCGCACGCCCTTTCTCGCCCGACGGCGAGAAAAAAACACTAACGGGAGATATATATGAAAAGATTTAAAAAGGCAATCGCGCTTTTTGCGACGCTTGCGTTGTGCGTTTCCGCGCTGGGCGGTTGCGGAACGGATAACGGCGGAAATAAGCCGAAAGAGGACGGCGGTATAGTCGACCTTACGGGGCAGACGAACCTTGCTTCTTCGGTTACTTATTCAAACGACGTGGCTAACGGCGTTCAAGCGTATTACGGCAGTACGGGCGAGTACGAAAGAAACGAATATATAGTAAAAAACAAAGTTTCGGCGTTTTCGCACGTGCTTAAAGACGGCGGAAAAACGGTAGGGTATTTCTGCAACTCCGAAAGCAAAGTGTATCTCGAAAACACTATGGACGTTTATATATTAAACGGCGGTGAAAAGATTTACGCTAAAAAATCTCCCACCGACGGCAGAATCAATACGGTGGATCTCGGATATTACTATTATTCGATAAACGTAAGAGACCTTACTTTCGAGGGGAGACCGTGTTATCTCGAAAAGATTTATCATACTTATTCCGACAAGGTAAACGAACAGTTCAGAATAGTTTCCGAAGGCATGACGGACGAGAACGAAGCGATAGGCTTCGAGGTGAAAATAAACAGAGCCACCGTCTCGAAGTTAGAGATTTCGGACGGAACTACGGTAACTTCCGATATAGGGGGATTTAACCCCGAAAGCGTTGAATACGTCGCTTTCGATATCAAAGGCGCGGGCGTTATAGGGTTTATTTTCGGCGGTGAAAACGAAAAAGTAACGGTTGAGCAGACGAACAAATATATAGTTCTTCGTCAGGAAGCGAGTCTCGGCGACAACGGACTTAAAATGAACGAGGATTTCACTTTCGGCAACCGTATATACAACGACGAAACGCACTCTTTTGACGGAATAAGAAAGGAGGCGGTAACGGAACTCAATCCGCTTTCCGCAAACAATATAAAGGTTAAAGACGAGGACGGCGCGAAATACGTCGGCTACGACAGGCTTAAAGGTTGTTACGAGTTTTATCTTAACGGAGAGGGATTCAACTCCGCTTATTACAAACAGCCCGATAAAAAGTTCCTTGAAAAAATAGAAATCACGGGGGACGATTACGACAGGAAGTTGTACGTTTACGTTCATACCGATTTCCCGCTCGAAGGGGCAAGCGTGCTTGACGAAAACGACGTGCTTATTCCTCTTCCCGTGCAGGTGTCCAAAAACTTCGGACACGAAAAGGAAGAACCGATTTACGACCCCGCGGACAAGATTTACGGCGACTCGTATCTTCCGATCGTAGTCGAAAAAAACAGCGCGAAAAAGTTCACCGTCGTAAACGCTTATATGAACTGGGGGCTTTATCCTTTAAAACAATTGTCTTCCATATCTTATTACGTTTCGTACTATCATCTGTCTACGGGCGTAACGGAGACCAACTGTATCGCGCCTTATTACGCCATAAAGGGACCTTCGCTTAATTACGGTTCGTTCGGCAAAAGTTGGTTCCTTCCCGATTTCCGCGGAAGAAGCGGTGATATGTGGACGGACGGCGATCCGCAGTTCAACTCTGCGGGTATGCTTATGAGCGTCAATTCCGATTACGGCGACGTTCTTTGCGATTATACGGGTTCGCATATACGTTCTTCGGGGCTTACCTTTGCAGATCTCGATTATTCCTTTATTTCAAACGACGGGGCGTACGAATATACGATGCGCCACGTGGAAATGCCTCAGACGGACGAAACGAGAACGTATTATACGATTTCCGTAAAGTTCCTTAAAGACGTTACTTACGAAAAAGGTTCGTTCTCGCTCGCATCTTTCAACGGCAGAAACAGCACTTACAAATACTCGGCGTATATCGACGAAAACGGTACGGAAAAAGTGGTGAACTGCGTAGGCTCTTCCGCCACCGAACCCGCAATATACACGCTTAACAAAGACTCTTCCTATTTCACCCTTTACGGCATAAACGAAAGGGGCGTGGAAACGGCTAACTTCGGCTGTATAGTAAAGAACTTTAACGTTACCGTCGGAGGTAAGGAAAGCGACGTTAAACCCGCTTATCTCAACGACTGGCGAGGCAACCTCGATTACGCTTCGCTTACCCTTTCAAAGGACGTTTCCTTTAAAGCGGGAGATACGATAAATACGGACGTTATATTCTTATCGTACGGCACCGTCGGACAGGAAAATTACGACAACGTGAAAAAGGTATATGCCGACTCGGTTACCAACCCCGTTACGCTTACGGCGATGAACGGAGAGGCGGTTAAGGACGGCTATGTTCCCACCGTAAAGGCGGTAAACGATAAAGCGACCTTTGCCGTTTCGGGCGGAGTTTCGGGGGAAAACAGCGTAAACTACGCCGTTAAAATAAGCGGTGTGAGCAAACTCGCGAGACCCAAGATTTACGAATACGTAAACGGCGAGTGGAAAGAATACGTTTATTCGAGCGCGGACGGTTTCGACGGGTACTCGGTAATAAACGAAAACGGAAAACTTACTTATTCGT
This sequence comes from uncultured Clostridia bacterium, assembly GCA_934271725.1. Taxonomy (GTDB): domain Bacteria; phylum Bacillota; class Clostridia; order Christensenellales; family Borkfalkiaceae; genus CAKQSC01. Next base: position 8,371 of record CAKQSC010000013.1, on the reverse strand, counting down.
TCGTGTTCGCGCAGAGGGAAGCGGGCAGAATGTTCAGGTTTGAAATATGACGACAAGGAGAAAAGAAATGAAAAAAAGATTGATTGCGATAATCGCGGTTTTGGCTATGCTTGTTTCCGTATTCGCGTTCGGTTGCGGTAAAAAAGGCGGTAACAACGACGACTCGGGCGACGGCGACTTTACTGCCATCGCGCAAAAACCGCTGACTCTTGCGGGCTTTAACGCGGATTATTACCCCGTTGCCGAAAAGATTCAGCAAAGGTCGGGCGTCATAGACGTTGTTATTCAGTTTGACGGAACGGAAATCGCGTGGCAGGCTCTCGCGACGGAATACGAAAGACTTCACAGCAACGCGGTAACCGTCAACGTAGGCGTGGAAGGCGTTCAGAACAACTATAAAGAAAGACTCAATCAGGAACTTAACGGTTCGGGTACCACGTGGGATATAGTTCAGGGTAACTTCGTAAACGATATTTCCTCCAAGTGCGTAAATATGAGCGGTGCGATAAGCAAGAAAAACGCTTATGCGGGCAACGTTTCGTGGAGAAGCGTTCTTACGACGAATGCTTATCAGACGGACACGACGGGCGCGAGTTCTTCCGTTTATATCATCAACTCGCAGAACTTGCAGACGGCGTGGTTTATAAACACCGTCGCGTTCGACGAGGCGCAAAACAAAGCGACCAAAGAAGGCGTTACGTTGAAACAAAATCCCGAGACGTGGGACGAACTTATAACCGTTTGCAAGTATATGCAAGACGCGGGTTATAATTTTCCTCTCGGAATATCTCTCGACACGGACTCGATAGACGCTTATCAGTTCTCGTGGCTTTTAAGAGTTTACGGCGACTATTATTACAGAAACGAATATAACAACATAATGACGGACGCGAGTTACAAGGTAGACGTTACGGCGGAAAATCCGGAAGGCGACATAAACTACGGTTATCAGCCGACTAAACTTTATAACGTAATTCTCGACGAAACTTCCGAATATTATTGCGGTGCGAAGAGCGCGAAATACAAAGAGTTCGTTTCGCAGTTAGAAAAAGTAAGACCGTATATACACGAAAACGCTTCTCAACAATCTCTCGAACAGGTAAGGGGTTATTTCAGAACGCAGTCGATAGGTAAAGACTCTCCGCAAATCATTCTCGACTACGCGGGCTCGGGGCTTGCTTTCGACGATGCGAAAGGGTTCAGCATGGATTTCTTCGATTATCCGTATATGGTAAGCGAAGGCGGTTATATAGACGAAAACACGCTTTTGCGCGACGTAGGCGGTAACGGCGGATATCTGTCGATAGTAAACCACGGTTCCCGTCAGAACGAACTCAATCTCGACTTTATAAAGTTTGTAATGTCGCCGTACGGTCAGACGATATTCTATAACGCGTTGAGCAAGACGAACATCGCTCCGCAAGGAATAACGACGGTTAAAAACGATCTCGTTACCATTCCCGAAAAGTGGTCGGAGTTCTTCGGTACGACTAAAATAAGTTTCACGGGACTTTCGGACACCAACGAGTTTATAAGAAACTTTATAAGATATCTCGGCGGTGTGCAGGAATCTAAAGACAAGTGCGTGGTAATATGGAAAGACATACTTAAAAAGAACGGATATATCGGCGTGGATTCCTTTACGGCGCAGTGGAACGACGCGTTGCTTTCCGCGTGGAAGATATACGCGAATCAACAGCACTGGAACGTTGATTGTTATAAAACCTGGGGCGGACCGACGCAATAAGCGGTAAGCCCGTTTACGGGGCGGATATGGAAATAAAAAACGAACGTAATTTAAAACTTAAAATCGCAACGGCTATAACGATATTTCTGTTTGTCGCGTGTCTCGTTGTTTCCGTCGTAACGGGAATGAAACTTCCCGTTCCCGACAGAAAAACGGGTTACGGGAAGGATTATTACACCGGCATAGCGAAACTTAACGAAAACGAGGTTGTTTATTCGACTTCTTCGGGAGTCGTAGTAGCGGACGAGAACGGCAAGACGGTCAAAGAAACGGACATAATAGAAAACGTTAAAGATTTCGGCGTGGAAAACGCGGGAAAAGTCCTTGCGACGTATACGAACAAAGACGCGGAATATTTGTGGGTTACGACTTATAATCCCGATTTGCAGAAAAGACATCTCGTAAAAGTCGATAAAGATCTTAACGTTTCGGCGGTCAAAGAAGTTTCGGAAGAAATAAGTCTTGTCGCGGAGTTCGATGGATTAGTTTACGTGTTCTCGCGTAATTCCAATCTTTATTCGATAACGAAATACGACGCGGAAAATCTCGATTCGTCCGTAAAAGGACATTTGTACGGCGGTTTCGACGACGGTAGCGAAGTTGAACTTTCGCTTGTAAAAGGGTATATGATTCTGTCTGCGAATTACGAGGACGGAAAGTTGATTGTAACCACCAACCACGGAATTATGCTTATAGACGGAAGCCTTTCGGGGTGCCGTTATTACGCCGATTACGAAGAAAAGTATAACGAACTTAAAAACTCGGGAGAAACGGATACTAGTCTTATAAGAAAAGAAGCGGAAACTTTCGTAAAAGACAAATACGGTCTTTCCGCCTTTTCCTCTTTGCAGGGCGTGGTCAGAATAAAGGCGAACAGGTATAACAAAGACGCTTACCTTTATCTTGCGCCCGAAATAAGCGCGTTTGCCGGCGGAGCGTACGGGGCGGAGAAGGGCGAACTGTATATAGTCGGCTCGGACGGAAAGTTTTATTCGGCAAGTTACGACGACGCCGTTTCGCTTAACTACGGCGACGAACTCGAACTTACGGAAATAAAATCCGTCCGTCTTAAAGGACTGCCCATAACGGAAAACAAGTCGGCGTTTTACGACGAATACGAAGGCGCGCTTTACGTCATATACAACACCTTGCCGGACGTTACGAAGATAAATCCCGACGAGAAAAGAACGGAATATTCTTTCAAGACGGATTTCAATATAGTAGGTCTTACGGCGATCGGCAAAAAGTTGCACTATACCTATTACAACTCGAATTATTCCGATTCGGGCAGAATGATACGTTCGATAATCACCGTAGATAGTTATATACATTCGGCATTATACAAAACGCTTTTCGCGACGTTTTTGGTGTTTGCGATAATCTCGGCGGTAGTGTCGGGCGTGGAAATCGCCTGCGTTGCGAACGAAAAGTTTAAAACAAAAACTGCGGTGCTTTTAAAACGAATAGCCAAAGCGAAGTTCGTATATCTGACGTTACTGCCGTCGTTCATACTGCTTTGCGCGTTCTGTTTCTACCCGGCGATAGCGTCGATAGGTTTGTCCTTTTTCGACTATACGCAGGCGAAACCTATGCTTTTGTGGAATAATTTCAAGCATTACGCAAATATATTCACAAGCCCGTACGCGGGCGAGGCGTTCGGGAATATGGCGATATTCCTCGTGTTCGACCTTATAACCGCGCTGGTGCCTCCGTTACTGTTCGCGTTCTTTTTGACTGTAATGGCAAGCAGAAAGTTTTCGGGCGTAATGAGAACGCTTTTGTTCATACCGGGAATTATACCGAGCGTTACGGGACTTCTTATATGGAAAGAGGGTATTTACGGCTATTACGGCGTTCTTAACGCGATAATACGACTGTTCAACGGACAACCGGTAACTCTTCTTACTTCCGCCGCCACGGCGAAGTGGGCGATAATTTTAATGGGATTCCCCTTCGTAGGGGCGTACCTCATCTTCTACGGCGCGATGATGAATATACCGGGGTCGTTTTACGAAGCGGCGGAACTCGAAGGTTGCGGAATATTCAAACGGTTTGTAACGATAGATTTGCCACTCGTCATGCCACAGGTAAAATACGTTTTCGTAACGAGATTTATAGCCTCGCTTCAAAACTTTGCAAGAACGTATATGATTGAAAAGACGGCTTCCAACGGCACTATGACGCCAATACATACAATGTACAGACTTATGCTTACGGGCGATTACGGATATTCGGCGGCATACGCCACGGTAATATTCGTCTTACTGCTCGTTGCAACGATAATCAACCTTAAAATGCAGTTTAAGGGTTCGGAGGACTGAGTATGAGAAAGAATAAAGTAAAAATGTCATACGATAAAGTCGCGTTCCAGATTTTCATAAACGCATGGGTTGTTATCTGCGTGGCGTTCGCGTTGTTACCCTTGTTTATAACGATAATAAACTCGCTTAAAGACAATTTGCAGATACAAAGAAACGTTTTCGCCTTTCCGAACGGAAAAGTCGGCGCGATTATGTCGGCAAATTACGGCGGAGCGTGGGCGGTAATAAAAGGCGCGGCGTTCAGAAGTATTCTTGTTTCGCTCGTAGGCGCGTTCGGCGACGTGTTTTTAGGCTCGGTACTCGCATACGTATTCTCGGTAAAGAAGTTTCCGTTCAAAGAAGTCATATTTATGATTTTCATATCGGTAATGCTTCTTCCCTCCATTATGGGTATGCCCATACTCGTGCCGTTCGTAAAATCGACGCTTAATTTAGGCGATACGTTTACGGGCTATCTTCTTCCCAATTTTGCGGGCGGGCAGATAACGTGTATGTTTATGTTCAGAATATTTTTCGGTCAGCAACCTGAAACGCTTTACGAAAGCGCGAAGATAGAGGGTGCGTCGGACGCGTCTATTTACGCAAAAATAACCGTGCCTCTCGCAATACCCATAATACTTTTTCAGTTCGTGGGTTGTTTCGGTTCTCTTTACAACGATTATTTGTGGCCGAGTTTGATTTTCACGAACAAGATGACGCTTATGCCCATTATGCTTGACGCGCAGGCGAACTTTAAAAAACTCGGCGAGGACGGAGCGATGTACGCAATGTATATAATTTCGAGCGTACCTTTGATATTCACGTCGATAATCAGTATGAAATATTTTGCAAGCGGTGATTTTGCCGCGGGAATGAAACTTTAAGGTGAACGATATATGAAAAAAACTATAAAAGCGGTAGTCGTCGGTTACGGTAACAGAGGGCAGGTTTATGCCGACTATTCGCTAGATTGCCCCGACGAATTGAAAATAACGGCGATAGTCGACCCCAACGAATTCAAGCTGAAAGAAGCGAAAGAAAGATACGGTCTTAAAGAGGATGAACTGTTTAAGAGTTTCGACGACTTTTTAAAAGCGAAAATCGACTGCGATATAGTGATAAACTCCACTATGGACGAACTTCACTATAAAGTCGCTATGCAGATACTCGAAAACGGCTACGATATGCTTATAGAAAAACCTATCGTACCCGACAAGAAAGAACTTTTCGACATAAAAAAACTTGCCGAAAAGATAGGCGCGAAAGTGTTCGTGTGCCACGTTTTAAGATATACGCCTTTTTACAAGACGATAAAGGAAATACTTTTATCGGGCGAAATAGGCGAAATAATGACGATGGAAATGAACGAACACGTCTGCCGTCAGCACTATCTCGCTTCTTACGACAGAGGCAAGTGGAACAGCGAAGAAAAGTGCGGTTCGAGTTTTCTTCTCGCTAAATGTTGTCACGACCTAGATATAATGTGCTGGCTGAACAACCTTTCTTCGCCTAGCGAGGTGGTGAGCCTCGGCGGAAGATACGAATTTGTGAAAGAAAGAATGCCGAAAGACGCTTCCGAATTCTGTTACGAATGTAAATACGAAAGGACTTGCAGATATTCCGCTTTAAGGGAATATTTGGGGTTTAACGTAATGCCTTTCCTCGTGTGGGATAAACTCAACAAACCGCTTGACGAGATAACGACGGAAGAAAAGAAAGAGTTTTTAAAACACGACAATTACGGCAGATGCGCCTATATAGCGGGCGGAAATATAGTGGACAGGCAAAATCTTATAGTAAAGTTCGCAAACGGCTCGCAAGGCTCGTTCACGCTTGTCGGAGGTACGACCAAAGCGGACAGATACATTCATATCGTCGGCGAATCGGGCGAGATAGAGGGCAAGATTCAGGAAGGACTTATAACGGTGAGAAAATACGATCCGAATCCGGCGAACTTTTACGGAACGGAACGCGTTATTGACGTCAACGGAGAGGTTGTCAACAACGCCCGTTTCGGCGGACATAACGGCGGAGATTTCGCTATTATGAAAGATTTGGTAAATTACCTTAACGGGGACAAATCGTCCGTGTCGATAACGACGCTGGGCGATTCGGTAAACGGACATTTATGCGTCTTTGCCGCGGAAGAATCGAGAAAAAGCGGTAAAGTCGTAAATATAAAATGTAAATAAATTAAAGGGAGAGAAAGTATGAAAAACAAAAAGATTGTTTCGTGTATGGTTACGTTCGCTATTGCATTGTGTCTTATTTTTGCGGGCGCGCTGACTTTAACGAACGCAAACGCCAAAGCGGACGGAGAAACTTATACGCTTAATTTCGTAACGGGAACACCGTCAAGAAACATCGCAAGCGCGACTGCCGGTTGGTACAGCCAATCCGGAGGCTATAACGGCGGTTCGGTTGTCGACGGAGTTACGAACGTGGATTTTACGGCGGCCGGCGGTACGGTTTTTTGCAACTGCAACGCATTAAAAGTAGCCACCGTTGCCGGTAAAAGTTATCTGGTAACGATAGAACACAGAACGCCCGGCGGTAACGGTGCGTTTCACATGTGGCAATACAGCCTCGACGCTACGCAAAAATATCTTGTAAAAGACTGGATTCGTTCTACTGACGAATATCAGACGTTTTCTGCTGTTTTTACCGCTAAATACGACGGTGAAAGAATTGCGTTGCAAGGCGTCGGAGAAAACAAGGTTATGCAATTCAAAACGGTAACTTACACCGAACTTACTTCCGTAACGGTTACGGCAAATACCGCTATCGGGGAACTTCCCGCAATTGCGGAAAAGACGGGCTATAAAGGTTTCTGGACGGTTGACGGAACAACAATCGGGGCGGACACCGTTTATAACTTCGGCGCAAACAAACTCGCTACCGTTGAATATAAAAAGGCAAACACGCTTACGCTTGCCGAAAAGACGTCCGGCGACGTTACGGATTCTCTGAACGGCTGGCGCGCGAATGCGAGCGAAACGGAGCCGACGGGCATTACCGTGGCGGACGGCGTTATGACGGTTGATTTCGCAACCGCGGGAGGCGTTGCGCATTTCAACAACACGGCGATAGATATCGTAAACGGCGAAACGTATACTTTGAGTATCGATTATAAAAAAGTAAGCGGTAAAGGTTATTTCCATATATGGCGTAGCGGTTGGAAACTTGTAAAGGATAACATTCCTTCCTCGGGAGAGTGGCAGACTTATACCGCGGAGTTTACCGCGGCGGCTGACGGCGAGGGACTTATGATTCAGGATCCTAACGTCGGTACCGATCCTGGCGTAATGCAGTTTAGGAACCTCGTTATTTATCAGGGAACCGCAAAGACGGTTGCGGAGGGCGAAGCGATAGGCGAACTTCCGGCAGTAGAAGAAAGAACGGGTTATACGGGCAGTTGGATGATAGACGGCGTGGCAATTGGGGTTGACACCGTGTGGAATTATGCGGAGGATAAAACGGCTACCGTGGGCTACAAGGCTAACAAATACGTTTTAACGCTCGGCGATACGACGAAAGACGTAACTTACGATGCGCCGATAGGCGAACTTCCCGCAATATCCGCGCCCGAGGGCAAAACGGGTATATGGAAGATAGGCGAGGACGAGATTACGGCGGATACCGTATGGAAATACACGGAAGATAAAACCGCGACGGTAACTTACGTAAACGTCCGTTATACCGTAACGGCGGGCGAAAAAACTTTTGACATAGCGGTAGGCGAAACCGTCGGCGACAAACTTCCCGCCGTTCCCGAAAGAAAGGGATACGACGGCGTGTGGACGCTCGACAACGAGGTGATAACTTCCGAAACGGTATGGAAAAAGATCGGCAACGTCGAACTTACGGCGGAATATACGGCTAAAAAGTACGTTCTTACGATAGGCGAAACCACTTTGCCCGTAACTTACGACAAAGCGGTGGGAGAACTTCCCGAAATACCCGCTCAAACGGGCAAAACGGGCGTATGGAAAATAGACGACGATGTAATTACGGCGGATACCGTCTGGAATTATACCGAAAATAAAACCGCTACGGCAAGTTACACGCCGAATACCTACGTTCTTACGATAGGGGAAACCACTTTGAACGTAACTTACGGCGAAGCGGTGGGAGAACTTCCCGCATGCAACGGCAGTGTTCCCGAAGGGTACGAAGCGATTTGGGTTATAGACGGAACGCCTTTAACCGCCGAAACGGTTTGGAATTATACCGAAAACAAGACGGCGGACGTAGGCAGAAAGGTTATAACGTATACCGTTACTTTCAAAGTAGACGGCGTTACGGTAGGGACGGCTACTTACAC
>CAKQSC010000012.1 GCA_934271725.1 uncultured Clostridia bacterium | reverse complement strand
CACTTCGGTATAAACGATTGTGGCGGTAACAACTCCGCAAACGCGTTTAAAGACAATATCGAAAAGATAATAATGGACGTTCAGGGCGCGAACCCCGATTGCGAAGTTCTTATAATCAAGGCGTTTACGACCGCTCCTACCGCTTATAATACGGATTTGTTCGAGAAGTATTGGAGCAAAATGGACTCGCTTGCAACTTCTATCGACAACGTATACACGCTCGATATGTGGACGCAAAGCCTTACGATGCTCGAAACCAAAAAATACGTTGACGTAACGGGCAACGGCATCAATCACCTTAACGATTATTCGGCAAGATTGTACGCAATGAATATTCTTGCGTCGCTCGTCGATTATTGATATGTTTAAAGACAAGGAGAGAAAAATATGAAAAAATTATTATGCTTATTTACGGCTGTGTTGCTTTCTTTAACGGTGCTGTTTTCCTTTGCCTGCGGTAAAGGAAGCGGTAACGATAAACCGTCCGACGACGACAGAAAGGATACCGATATAGTAATAAACCTCGATAAAAACGTCGAAGCGGACATTGCGATAGCGGTACCCGGCGGAAACCAAAACGAAAGAGATATGATTAGATGCCTTATAGACGATTTCTCGGATATGTATCCTAACGTAGAAATCTCTATGAACTATCTTTCCGTAAACAGTTACGTAAACGACGTTATGAATATGGCGGCGGCGGAAAAGGCGGGTAAAGGTGTTATGCCCGACATACTTTGGACCAACTCTCCCGACTTTTTGGAAATAGCGGACGCGGGCTTGTTTGAAAACCTTAATCCCTATATTTCCGCGGCGGAAAAAGCAGGCGAAATGGATTTTGAAGAAGATTTCTATACCGAATATTTCGATATGGGGTCGATCGACTCCAAAAAATACGTAGTTCCCAGATCCTGCGACAGCGTAGTAACGTTCTACAACAAAGACTTGTTCACGAAAGCGGGCGTAGATATGAACCTCGTTAAGAACGGTTGGACGTGGGATACGTTTATGGACGTATGCGCGACGTTGAGATCTTATATGGATACGCACAATATGTCGGATTGCTACGTTGTAGACGCAAACCTTACCACCTGGTTGTCCGTTTGTTATCCTATGCTTTCGGCTTACGGTTCCGAACCCATAGACGAAAACGGCAAGAACAGCATTTCCAACGAAAAGACCATGCAATGCCTTCAAATGGTAAGAGAAATGGTAACGAAAAAATACATCTGCGATTCGCAGAACGCTACTACTAAATCTTTTGAAAACGGCGGTAGCGCAATGATATTCCAGTCCGCGTCCGTTTCGCTTTACGCGGACAGAACTGCTCTCAAAGATAAAATAGACCTTGTGTCTTTCCCGCTTATCACGGCAAACGGCACGCCGAAGATCGGCGCGGGTATTGCGGGTTATTCTATTGCTTCGAGCAGTAAAAACAAAGACGTTGCGTGGGCTTTCCTTCGTCATCTTTTAAGTTACGACGGACAACAGAACATGGCTAACAACGGACTTAACCTCGCGTCAATAAGAAAAGACCTTGCGGACTATAAGACGGCTAACTGGGGCGGAAAATATAAAAATCTTAACCTTTCGGCGTATACTTACGGTTCGGAATACAAAACTTCCTGCGAATTTTTTGCGAGAACGGATCTTTCCGCAAAAGCAGACATTCAGACGGCTATACAGTCTATGTTCAACGGCGCATCCAACGCAAGTAAAGATCTTAATAAAGTAATGAGTACTGCAAAGGCGGATATCGACGACGCGTTGGTATTCTGATACAGAGGATAAACAAATAATGACAGAAAACAAAAACGTTGTAAGCGATGACGGTATAGTAAGAACTCCGGACGCGAAAATACCCGGAATGTATACCGTCAACGCTCCCGCAACGGCAAAACTAAAAATTAAAAAGTTCCTTAAAGACAATTACGTCGGCTGGACTTTTAACTCGCTTCTTTTTGTGGGACTTGTAGTTTTTACGTTTATACCCGCGATTTATTCGCTTTATATGTCTTTTTACCGTACGGACGGCGTTAATTTATGGCAGTGGTACGGGTTAAAGAATTACAGAATGATTTTTGCGGAGAAGTGGGCAAACGAAACGAAGGGCGCGCTTTTAAATACCTTTTATTACACCGCCGTAAGCGTTCCGTTAAGCCTGGTGACTTCTTATTTCGTCGCGCTTCTCGTCAACACGAAGATAAAAGGAGTAAACGCATTCAGAATAATGTACTATCTGCCGTGTATGATACCCGCAATCGCAGGCGTATTCCTTTACAAGGATATGATGAGATACAGCGAGTTTACCACACAGATGGGCTTCTTTAACCGTATTCTCGTGGGAATGGGACTTCCCGCGTCGCGGTGGGTTTATTCGGAGGGCGCGAAAGCCATTGCTTCCTTGTTCTTCCTTAACCTTTGGGGCGTCGGCGGAGGCATGATATTGTGGCTGTCCGCATTCAAGGCGATTGACGTGCAGTTTTACGAAGCGGCGGACATAGAGGGGGCAAGCAAACTTCATAAGTTCGCAAGCATAACCATACCTATGTCCACGCCGATGATTTTCTACAATCTGATAATGTCCATAATCGGCTCTGTTCAATACACGGGTTCGCTTATGTACAGCGACGGCGTGTCGGTCAGCGATTCGCTCAACACTTTGGGCGTGCTTATTTATCAGAAAGCGTTCGCTACGGCAAAATGGAAAGGTTACGCCTCGGCGCTTTCCTGGGTAATGCTCATAATGATAGGTATTCTTACTCTTGTATTGTTCAAGACGAGCAGTTGGGTATTCTACGGGGAGGACGAATGATATGGAAAACGAAACGACTTTCGTCAATGCTACCGCGATACTCGACGAGCATAACAGAAAAGCGAAAAGAAAAAATATAGCGTATAAAACCGTTTTATATACTATAATGGTTATTTTGGCGATATTCCTGCTCTTCCCGTACTTTTATATGATTTGCCAAAGTCTTATGAACGTAGAAGAAGTTTCGACTTTAAAGTTTTTCCCGTCGAAACCTATGTTTAAGAATTACGTAACCATATTTAAAACGGGCGGATACGGCACGGGACTTATCTATACGCTTATCATAATAGCGTTCAACCTCGTCGTCGTACCCATAGCGTCATCTATCATCGCCTATTCGTTTGCGAAGTTAAGGTGGGTAGGAAGAAAAGTAATGTTCGCGTTAATGCTGGGAACAATGATGTTGCCGGCGGCGGTAACGCAACTTCCTCTTTACGTAATGTACGCCAAATTCGGCTGGCTGGACACGATTGCGCCCTTTACCGTTCCGAATATTTTCGGCGGAGGCGCGGTGTATATATTCCTTATAAGACAGTTTATGATGGGTATTCCCAACGCTTTGGAAGACGCGGCGAAGATTGACGGAGCAAACACTTTTACAAGATATTTCAAAATAGTCCTTCCGCTTTGCGTACCCGTGCTTATCTACGTTATGGTACAGGTATTCATAGCGTACTGGGGAGATTATTACGGACCGTTGGTATTTTTAAGAAGTTATAAAAACGACGGCGCGGTAAAAACCATTGCGCTCGTACTTTACGGTTTCACTACGGACCCGAGTAACCGCGGTTCGCAGGGTAACGAAGTAGTGTTCGCAGGCGCGGTGTTTATGTCGGTTATACCTACGATATTGTTCGCCATATTCCAAAAACAACTTATAGAGGGCGTAACGATGTCGGGTATTAAAGGATAATTTAGGAGAAAATGTATGAAAAAAATAGCAAGCGCGATACTTTCCGTTGCAATGACGGCGACTTTGTTGTTTTCTTTCGCGTGCGGTAAGACGGGCGGAGATAACACGGGCGGAATAAAAAGAGTCGCCGACGCGAGAGGGCTTACGGATTTTGAATATACGTTGGCTAATATGACGGCAACGGACAAAGAAGGAAGAGTTGCGGAAGCGGGCGCGGTGGACAACGGCAACGACGTGGGTATTTTCTATCACACGTGGCACGGCTGGCACGAAACCGCGGGAGAGGTTCTCGACATTACCAAACTTCTGGAACAGTATCCCGACTATTTAGGGAGCGATTACCTTAACGTAAACTCCAAAAAGTTCCACTATTGGGGCGAGCCTCTTTACGGATATTATTGTAGCGACGATCCGTGGATAATAACCCGTCATATAGAAATTATGATGGCTATGGGCGTCGACTATCTCGTATACGACTGCACCAACGCGCACTCTTACACGAGAACGGTTATAAAAATATTTGAGATATTGCAGACATTTTACGATCAGGGATTCGACGTTCCGAAAGTAACTTTCTACACGAACACGGGTTCCGCAAACGTGATACTTTCTCTGTATAACGATATATATTCAAAAGAACTGTATAAAGATTTGTGGTACGCGCCCAACGGCAAACCGCTTATCATCGGCGTAAGAGACAATCAATCGAGCAATCCTACGCTGTACGAGAACTTATATACTAACTATTTCGATTTCAGAGAATCGCAATGGCCCAACGGCTCTACGATAGTAGACAAAGAAACGGGTATGCCCTGGATGAGTTGGAACTATCCGCAGGAAAACTATAACGGATATATGAGCGTTTCTCTCGCGCAACACCCCGCCGCTAAAATGAGCGACGGCGAGTACAGCAACAAAGGCAGGGGCTACGACTGGAACAAGTTCGTAAACCGCACCAAAAACAAAGCGCTCGGAACCAACTACGAAGGTCAGTGGCAAAGCGTGTTCGACAACAATGCGGACGCGAAAAAGCAACCCGTAAACAACGTTATGATAACGGGCTTTAACGAATGGATGGCTCAAAAACTCGACGACGGCGACAAAGCGTTTTTCGTAGACACGTTCAGCGAAGAATATTCGAGAGACGTTGAGATGATGAAAGGGGGTTACGAAGACAATTACGTAATTCAGACTCTCACCAACACGAGAAAGTTCAAATATACGTCCGCGAAACATTATTCTTACGACCTTAACACCGTCGACATAAGCGACTTTACTCTTAACTGGGGTGATTTCGCAAAGACTTACAGAGATTTTGCGGGAGACGCTCTTAACAGAAGTTATTCGGACGCGTTTAAAACGACCACGTATACGGATAACTCGGCAAGAAACGACATAACGTCCGTACAGGTTACGCACGACAAAAACAACTTGTACGTAAAGGTTACCTGCGCAAGCGATATAACGGCTTATAACGGAACGGACGTAAACTGGATGAACCTTTTAATTAAGACGACGGACGGCAACGAAAACGCTTTCGGCAGTTTCAATTATATAATCAACAGAACGCCGACGGATAACGGAACGACCTCGATAGAGAAATCTACGGGCGGATATAACTGGACGGGTGCGGGTACCGCGCAATATAAATTGAACGGCAACGCGATAATATATTCGATACCTCTTTCCGCTCTGGGGCTTACTTCCGACAACTGCTACGTTAGAATAAAAGCGTGCGACAACGTAACGAAATACGACGATATAACGGACTATTACGTCAGCGGAGACAGCGCGCCGATAGGCAGATTTGCATATTCTTACGGATATTAAGGTGAATATATGAAAAAGATTTTCAGCGCTATATTTGCAGGAGTTTTGGCTATGAGCACTTTATTCGGTTGCGATATGGGCGGAGGCGGAAACGGCGACAAACCCGAAACGCCCGATAAGCCCGGCACGATAACGAGAGTCGACGACAACAGAAATCTTACGGTAGAAGAGTATACCGCGTACAACACGGTAGGCACCGACGCGCTCGGAAGAGTTATTTCGGAAGTCGACGGTAAGCGTGACGGCGCGAGATACGTAGGAATATGGTATTCTCTGTGGCACGGTCAGCACAACGATCAACAAAAGAACGTGTACGACAACCAGAAAATTATCGACGAGCAGGGCGAACAATATTTACTGTCGATAGGCGACAGCGAATATTCCAAAGTAGGCGAGTTCCATTATTGTTCCGAACCTCTTTACGGCTATTACAATATGATGGATCCGTGGGTGGTAACTAGACACGTCGAAATGCTTACGAACGCGGGTATCGACTATCTGTGCTTCGATACGACTAACTCGATAGTATATCCCGACGTCGTTAAGTTGGTATTAAAGACGTTAATGGATTTTCAGAAAAAGGGGTATAACGTACCGAAAGTAATGTTCTACACCAACTCTTATTCGGGAACGACGGCAAGCAAGATTTACAACGAGTTTTATAAAACGGATATGTACGACAGTATCTGGTTTGCTCCGAACGGCAAACCGCTTCTCGCCGGCATAACGGAAACCAACGGAGGTTCGAGCGACCAACAGATGTGGAATCCTACGTACAACGACTGCATACCGCAGGAATTGTACGACAGACTCGAAATAGTAGAATCGCAGTGGCCGCAGGGCATTTGGGAAAACCCGAACGCGATTCCTTGGATGAGTTGGAAATATCCGCAGAGCATACACGACAAGTATAAGGCTATAAGCGTATCTGTTGCACAACACAACACTTCTACCGTTCAGTTCAGCGATAAATACCCCGTAAGCAGTCGCGGATACGACTATAAAACGGGTACGGTAGAAAAAAATTATCAGGCGGGCAAGAACTTCCGGAACGAATGGCAATCCGTTTTTGATTACGAAGCGGAGGGCAAAGAAGTCCGGAACGTTATGATAACGAGTTGGAACGAATGGATGGCTATTAAGTACAGACAAGCGGACGACAGATACACTTTCTGCGACGTGTATAACGAAGAATATTCAAGAGATATCGAGCCTATGAAAGGCAGTTGCAAAGATAACTTCTATATGCAACTTACCGAGAATATCCGCAAGTATAAATATACGGAAGCGAAGCACTATAAATATCAGAAACTCACAATGGATATTTCCGATTCGGATTTGTCTATGTGGGACGTTGTAAATGCGCATTACAGAGATTTCGAGGGAGACGCGATTGCAAGAAGTTACAAATCTTCCACGGCGAACAGCGTTCTTTACAAAGACAACAGCAACAGAAACGATATAACGGATATAAAAGTTACGCATAACTCTAAAAATCTGTTTATATACGTTAAAACGAAAGACGACGTAACGGCTCATACCGCAAACGACAAAGGTTGGATGAACGTGCTTATAAACACGGGTTCTTCCGACAAAAACTTTGAGGGGTATAACTTCGTTATCAACCGCAACCCGACTTCGGACGGCATTACTAGCATAGAAAAGTCTACGGGCGGTTATAACTGGACGGAGACGGCAAGCGCGGAATACGCGGTTTACGGCAACGTGATATTGTATTCGATACCGCTTTCGAGTTTAGGTCTTACCGCGGACAATTGTTATATAAAGTTTAAAGTTACCGACAATATAACGAAGCCCGACGACATAATGGACTATTACGTCAGCGGAGACAGCGCGCCGATAGGCAGACTTTCGTACAGTTACGGATATTAAGGAAAATATATGAAAAAAGTTTTAAGTATACTTTGCGCAAGCCTTTTGACGGTTACCGCGTTTTGCGGTTGCGGTCAGACGGGCGATGGCAATAAACAGGAAAAAGAAAGAGTTATGCACGATTACGCAATGTACGACGGGGTTGAGTTGACTTCCGATTTATGGACGACCGTTCCCGAAACGATTTACGACGAAGAAAACGACAGACACGACGCCGGTATAAACGGCACCGTAAAAGCGTTGTATTACAAAAGCGACTATAACGGAAAGGAAAGTTACGCGTTTGCCTTTCTTGGCATACCGGATGGGGTAACGACGGGCAGTAAATGCCCCGCGGTGCTTCTCGTTCACGGAGGTGGCGGAACCGCTTATTGGGAATGGGTAAGAGACTGGGTGAACAACGGCTACGTTGCCCTCGCAATGGATTTGGAAGGACACGTTCCTCTGCCCACGGGCAACTCTTCGTGCGCGCCGGCGCAGTTGTACAAAAACTCAACGTACACCGCGCCCCATAACACCAACTACGGCGACGCCGCTGACCCCATAGAATCCACCTGGATGTATTACGCCGTAACGACGGCTATAAGAGGAAACACTCTTCTTCACAGTCTCGATTGCGTAGATAAAAACAAAATAGGCGTTTGCGGAGTAAGTTGGGGCGGAGTAATAACTTCCATAATAACGGGTTACGACGACAGATTTGCCTTTTCAATTCCCATTTACTGTTCGCTCAATATGTATTCGGGCTACGGCGGAGGCAACCTTTACGGTTACTACGTCAATCACATGGAAGCGAGAGTATGGGACAAAGACGACGGGCTTATTCAGCGCGACACACCGCTTTTCTTCCTTGCGCAGAACGACGACAAGAACTGCGCGCCGGCAAGCATTTCTTACACGGCTTCGAGGTGTAAAGACGCAAGCGTTTCTTTCGTAAACGGCTGGCTTCACAGTCAGACGCACGCAATGTCTCGTCGCGAACCGTTTGAGTTTGCCGACAGCATAGTAAAAGACGGCAAGGGGCTTGTAACTTTCCTTACCGACCCCGAGGGGACGGAAGGTAGCGTTCTTTTGTCGATACCCAAAGACAAAGAGATAAAATCGGCATATATACTTTGCACGGACACCGAAATGGCAAGCGTACACAGTATGAGTTGGCAGAAACAAAGACTCACCGTAAACGGAACAACGCTTAATTACGAACTCACGGAAGATTTGGTTTCACGTCTTGACACGGGCGTTGCTAAATATTTCTATTTATGCGTAGAAGACAACCTCGGCAACGTAACCTCGTCTTTGATTAAAGAACTTTAAGACTGTAAAGCGACGCTAAAAAGCCGTCCTTGTGTGAGCCACCGATAACGGCGTTAAAGCGACGCTAAAAGCCGTCCTTGTGTAAAGGAAGGTGGCGTGCATAGCACGACGGAAGGATTGAAATAAATAAGAAAAACAATCCCCCACCGACTTACGTCGGAGCCCCCTTTGCACAAGGGAGCCGAAAACGGGGAAAGATTTTATAACAATCGTTATAAAGTAGTTATAAAAAGATAAACGTAACAAAAAAAGGTTTAAACCCGAAAGGGTAAAAATAAAAAAGTATAATTTTTTTAGGAGGAAATTATGAAGAAAGTTTTAACAATTTTACTTTCGGTACTCATGGCAGTTTGCTTATGCGGTTTTGCTACGATTGCATTTGCAGACGGCGAAGACACGCCAAAAGAAAATGCGAGTCTTGTTCTCGGAACGTATGCTTCTATGGATGTGAACTCTGCCGGCATTACCTTTAATAAAGGCGAAGGCTTTACGATAGGTAAAGATACCGGTGCGGATGCGTTTATGGGTTGGGGTATATTGTTCGATATCGGCTCAACCGCAAATGACATGGGACTTGTTAATTTAACCATGTCGGGAACCAAATACGTTTTGAGCGGAATTATAAACAATCTTAACAACGCGGACGCGATTGAGTTCAGATTTAACGGAGCAAAACTCGGAGAAATTGCCGTTGGCGATTATATAGAGTTCTCGAAAGGCTTTACCATAACGACTAAAAGCAACGGTATTTACGAAGTAAAAGAAAGCATGTATTGCACATGGAACGGAAATACGTTCGTTGTCAATAACTATGCTCCCGCAACGGTAGTTGACGTAAACTATACTGCTAGTTACGGCGGTTGGGCAGGTCCTGCCGTATCGGTTAATTTCGGCGAGCCTTGTGGCTTGGGTGACTGGGCACCCGTTACCGACAGAACGTATATTTCCTATACCGACGGTAATGGCAAAGACGTTATTACTGCACTTGAAGTTCAAGGCAATTATATGAACATCAACAGAAACGAAACAAGAGTTGTTGAAATAGGTGATGTTCTTACACTTAAAGCAGGCTTTATTTGGGGTGGAAAAGAAATTAAGAAAACCGTATATTATCAATATCAAGTAGAAAATCAACCGTTTGTTCTGATTGACGTTGATAGTTTGGTAATAGACGCTCCCGAAACCGCTACCGTTACGGTAGACGCTACCGAAGACGTTACGTTAACGGCAGAAGGCTATACGGCTCTTCCCGTAACGTATACTATCGAAAACGAAGAAATCGCTACGGTTGTGGGCAAGGGCTTGACTGCTCGTGTAACGGGCGTAAGCGCGGGTACCACCACTCTTACCGCTACGTTTGCGGGTATAACCAAAACCGTAAACATAACGGTTGAAAACGTCGGCGCGGAACTCGACCATATTACGGTTGACGGCAAAATCATCGCGCACAAAATGGATACCGCTCTCGATCTTTCTACCTTAACGGGTACAAGACATTACAGCGACGAATCTACATCCGACTTCACTGTAACGGAAGATATGATAAGCGGTGATTATGACCTTAACACCGTTGGCACCTACACGCTTACGGTTACGGTAAAAGATAAAACTTGCAACGTAACTCTCGAAGTTCTCGAAATGCCCGAACTTACCGTTGTAGACATCAACTATGCCGCTTGGGCAAACGCTCTTTTGATTAACTTCAACGAAAAAGTTAAACAAGAAGGCGATTACGACACAAATCATATCGATCTCGTTCATATCGAATTAGTAGATTCTAACGGCGACGCGTTGACTTACAGTTTGCAAAGACGTGAAACGTACATCTTTGCCAGCGTAAACGCGCCCAACGTAGGCGACAGAATAACGATTAAAGCGGGTACTATATTCGGTACCAAAGAACTTAAACAGGACGTAACTTACGTAAGCGCGGTTGCAAACGCAACGTGGGTGGTTTACGATCCCGCAGTTCATAAGGTAGACAGCATCGAACTTACCGCAGGCAGATCTTTCCTTGCGGAAGGCACTACGCTTGCTCTTACCGCTACGTTGAACGAAGGCGCGGTAGGTACCGCTAAGTTCTCTTCTTCCAACACGGACGTCGCTACGGTAGACGCAAACGGCGTTGTTACGGGCGTAAGCGCGGGCGACGTTGTAATTACCGCAAAAGCGGGCGGAAAAACCGCAACTATTAACCTTCAAGTTACCGAGCCTTTGACGATGACGGGCATAGAACTTTCCAACTCGTATATGATTTGGGTTGAAAAAGATCAGGAGATAGTTCTTCCTACCGACTTTACGGCGCACGTAGTATTCGAGGGGGATTTTGTCGGCGAAGACTTTGCGTTGACGGCGGACAATTTCAGATTGGCGGACGTAGATACTTCCGTAGTTACGGACATTTCGGACATAACGGCATTCGTTACCGTTAAAGGTTATATTACCTACAAAGGTAAAGACTACGAAGTAGGCGTAAACGTTAAAGTATTCGAGCCTGTGGATATGACCGTAAAGGAAGTCGCTATCGTTGAATGGTTTGCACACTATATTTTCGTTGAATATCCCAACAGCAGTATGAACAATTCCAACATTACCGGCGTTACTCTTGAAGGAATAACCAAGATTTCTTATTACAGAGCGGACGGCACCGAAGTTACGTTGAGCGAAATGCAACTCGGCGGTCCCGGTAACATTCTCGTTATTCCCGGATTCGAAGATGCAGACAAGATGAATAAGGAAAATTACCTTGACGAAAAATATTATCGTAACGGCGACAGAATAGTTCTTCACGCAGGCCTTACCGGCTATTACTGGACGGGTAAAACGCATCAGACCGCTACCGACAACGCGGCTATCACCGAACATACCGGTATGGTAGTAAGAGAATGTGTCCTTAAAGAAGAATTGACTTACGTTTACAATACGGAAACTTTGCTTTGGGAAATATACGTTCCTTACACGGGAATCGAAAAGGCTAACGACAGCGTAAACGTAGTCGTAGGCAAATCCACTTCTCTCGGAGTTGCGAAAGTTCCCGCAAACGCTACGACGGGTGTCGTTACTTACACCGTTGCGGACGAAACTATTGCTACCGTAAACGCTAAAACGGGTTCCGTTACGGGCGTTAAGGAAGGCACTACCACCGTTACCGCTACCGTTTCGGGCGACGCGGGCGAATTCAGCGTAACCGTTACCGTAAACGTTACGGACGGTATCACGGGAATAGAGTTTGCGGATGGCACTAACGTTAAAGTTAAGGTCGGCGCGGAAAGCATTGACTTTACGGGCGTTACGGCTAACTTCGTATACGCAAGCGGAAGGAAAGTTGCCGTAGATCTTAGCAAGGCTACCGTTAAAGGATTCGATTCTGCGGAAGAAGGCGAAATCAACGTAGTAGTTTCGGCAGTCGGTCCCGACGGCGCAACTTATAAAACGACTCTTAAAGTTACCGTAGAAAAAGCGAAGAAGGGCGGTTGCGGTTCATCCGCGCTCGGTCTTGTGTCCGCACTCACTATGGTAACGGCAGGCGCGTTTGTTGTTTTGAAGAAAAAGAAATAATAAATAGCCTTAAAATACGTTAAAAGTATTCCCACGCCCCGTTTTTCGGGGCGTGGGTAATATAAAAACGGTTGTTTTACGTAAAACTTTCGGACGGTTTTCTTTAAAGCGAGTTGTAAAAACAATCTGAATATAAAGTGTTAAATATACAAGAAATATGCTTGACGGGTATATGCTATTGTAGTAGAATGGTATCCTGGAAGTGGAGAGATAAATGTTGAAATTATTAGATTTTAGAACGGAATATCAGGTAAATCCTATCGGCATAGACGATAAAAAACCGCATTTTTCCTGGAAATACGGTAAGGATTTTACAAACAAACAGAAATCGTACAGAATAACGGTTTCTTTGTCGAAAGACAAAATTGACAGTCCCGACGTCTGGGACAGCGGTGTCGTCGTCGACTCACGCAACATAAATATCGAATATAACGGCGCGGAACTTAAATCGCACACGGTTTATTACGTAAAATGCTATACCGAAGATACGGCGGGCAATTCCTACGAAAGCGATATATGCACCTTTGAAACCGCGCTTTTACATACCGAAGACTGGAAAGGCAAATGGGTTTCTCTTCCGGTGGCGTTCAACGGCGGTACGCTGTTGTTCAGAAAGCAATGGGATTTGCCTACGGACAAAAAAGTTAAATACGCAAGGGCTTACGTTTGCGGTCTCGGGTATCACGAGTTTTTCGTGAACGGCAAAAAGGTCGGCAAGTCCGTCCTTAACCCCGCCAACGTAGAATACAGCAAACGCGTTATGTATTGCGTTTATCCTATGGACTTGCTTCCCGGCAAAAACGTAATCGGCGTAGAAATCGGTTACGGCTGGTTCGGCGCAAGAAAGTTGCTTGCCGAGTTTTATATCGAGTTCGATGACGGAACGGTCATAGAAGATCATACTCAACCCTGCAACGGCTGGTGGTCGGGCGGTAGTCCCACGATAGACAACGGCGTTTACGGCGGTGAGATTTACGACGCGAGAATAGAAGATAAATATCCTCTTAACTGGGCTACCAACGATTACGAACCTTCCTGGGAAAACGGCTGGATGTACACTATATGGACTCCCGCGCCCGAGGGGAAGTTGGAAGTTCAGAAAATCGAGCCTATCGAAGTTTGCGCTACTTATCCCGAGATTTCAAGAGAGAATAAGGGCAACGGCGTTTATATTATAGACGTCGGTCAGAATATGGCGGGCTGGCTCCGTATAAAAGTAAAAGGCGAAAGGGGTTCCTATATAACCTTGAAGTTCGGCGAACTGCTTGACGACAAGGGGTACGTAAATCAACTCAACCTCCGTTCGGCAAGATGCTCGGACACGTATATTTTAAAGGGCGAGGGCGTCGAAGAATGGGCTCCGAGATTTACTTATCACGGGTTCAGATACGTTCAGGCGGAAATAAGCGGTAATGCGGAACTTATTTCGGCTGTCGGCGAACACGTTCATACCGCAACGAAAGTAGTCGGCGAGTTTAATTGCTCGGACGACAGACTTAACGTACTTCATAAAAACGCTCTTATCACCGAACAGAACAACGAACATTCCATATTGACGGACTGCCCTCAACGCGACGAGCGGTTCGGCTGGCTTAACGATTTAAGCGCGAGAATATATCAGACTATGTACAATATCGATATGTCAAGGTTCTCGCCGAAGTTTATAAGAGATATAACTCACACGCAAACGGAGGAGGGCGCAATTGCGGATACCGCTCCTTACTACACGGGCGGAGTGCCTGCGGATCCCGTATGCGTAATATATTTGTTGCTTGCGGAATACGGTTACCGTTATTACGGCGACAAATCTATGTGCATAAACGAGTACGACGGGCTTAAAAAATGGACGAATTTCTTGCTTTCTCACTCAAAAGGGTATATAATGGATTATGCCTATTATGCCGACTGGGTGGTGCCGTATCCCGACGAAAAGTGCGACAACCTTTACGTTTCCACGTTATATTTGTTGTGGCATTTAAAGGAAATGGCAAAGATAGCGACTATTGTCGGTAACGACGCAGACGCTTTGTGTTACGAAAAGCACGCCAAAAACGCCAAACAAGCCATTCAGGAAAAGTATTTTAACAAGGACACGAAGAACTACAACGGCGGAACGCAGACGGAAAACGCTCTGGCGATATCTTTGGGCGTTTGCCCCGAAGAGTACGCGCAAGCCGTTGCGGACAATATCTATAAAGACGTTTTAAAGCACAATCATCACTGTTCGAGCGGTAACATAGGTTACAGACACGTATTTTACGTGCTTTCCGAATACGGTTATGCGGACGAGGTTATAAACATTCTTACTAATCCCGAATATCCCGGCTGGGGCTTTATGCTTAAAAACGGCGCGACGACCGTTTGGGAAAGGTGGGAAAGCGAAATGTCCAACGAAATGGACTCTTTCGACCACCCGATGTTCGGCAGTTACGACGCGTTCCTGTACAGATTTATGGGCGGTTTAGGCGTGGAAGAAAACGCCGTCGCGTGCGACAAACTTATTTACGCGCCCGTGTTTACGGACAAGTTGAGTTTCGCAAACGTTAAGTACGATACGGTAAACGGCGAAGTCAGGTGCGGTTGGAAGAGAGAAAACGGCGAAATAAAGGTTGAATTGCAAGTTCCGCCGTGCACGGAAATGACCGTCGGTTTTGATTTCGTTTTAAATGGCAAAGAGGTAAAGAAAGGAAGTAAATTAACGTGCGGTAATTACGCGTTAATAGTAAAATAAGGAGATTTTAAAATGAAGACAATCAAAGACAAATATCTTGTAGTCGGCGCGGATTTTGCGGGTTATCCTTTAAAAGAAGCGGTTTGCGAACATTTGAGAAAACTCGGTTGGAAAATCGAAGATTTGGGCTATACCAAAGACACGAAAGACAACGATCCCGAAATGATGTTCCACAGAGTCGGTTTGAGAGTCGGTTCTAAAATAAGCGAAGGCGAATACGAAAGAGCGCTTTTGTTCTGCGGTACGGGTATGGGTATCCATATCGCGGCAAGCAAATGTCCTCACGTACACGCAGGCGTTGTCGAATCCGTCCCCGCGGCGCTCAGAGCAATCACGGGCAACGGCGTAAACGTTCTCGCAATGGGCGCGTTCTACGTTGCGCCTCAAATGGGCATAGACATTGCGGACGCTTACCTTAACGCAAGCCTCGGCACCGGTTGGGAATGGTGGCATAATTTCTACGAGTTCCACAAACTCGCAATCGACGAACTCGAAGCGTTCGATTACGACGAGTACAAGAAGAACGGTTTCAAGGTAAATTATCTCGGAAACTACGACCTGACGCTTGAAAACAAATAATTAAAGACAATATTAAAAAGAACTCGGTTCTTCCGGGTTCTTTTTTATGTTATAGTCGATAAATGATTCGCTTAAAATCACACGGCGGTGCATTTTGATATGCACCGCCGTGTTCGTTATAAAGTTTCGGTTTTAATCAATACATACCGCCCATGTTTGCGGGGGTGGCGGGTTCTTCTTTCGGGATATCCGTAACTATGCTTTCCGTCGTTAAGAATACCGAAGCGACGGATGCGGCGTTTTCAAGCGCGGATCTCGTAACTTTGGTGGGGTCTATGATACCGCTTGCCACCATATCGCAATATTCGTTCTTCAACGCGTCGAAACCGTAATTCTTCTTTTTGGATTTTGCAATCTCGTTAAGGATAACGGAACCGTCGAGTCCTGCGTTTTTCGCAATCTGTCTTAAAGGTTCTTCGACCGCTTTAAGAATAATGTTCGCGCCTGTCTTTTCGTCGCCTTCAAGGCTGTCCGCAAGGGCTTTTACGGCGGGAACGGTTGCTATCAAGGCAATTCCGCCACCGGGAACGATACCTTCTTCTACGGCGGCTTTCGTGGCGTTAAGCGCGTCTTCTATGCGGAGTTTCTTTTCTTTCATTTCGACTTCCGTAGCCGCGCCTACGTTGATAACCGCAACTCCGCCCGCAAGTTTTGCAAGTCTTTCCTGTAACTTTTCCTTGTCGTAATCGGAAGTGGTTTCTTTTATCTGATGCTTAATCGCTTGTTTTCTCGCTTCGATGCTTGCCGTGTCGCCCGCACCGCCGACAATCGTGGTGTTGTCTTTGGTTACTTTAACGCTCGAACACGTTCCGAGCATATCGGGGGTAACGTCTTTAAACTCCACGCCCGTATCGGAAGATACGACCGTCGCTCCCGTAAGAATAGCGATATCTTCAAGCATTGCTTTTCTTCTGTCGCCGAAGCCGGGCGCTTTGACCGCAACGCAGTTGAACACGCCTTTAAGTTTGTTAAGAACTATCGTCGTCAACGCTTCGCCTTCTATGTCGTCGGCGATTATAAGGAGTCTTTGTCCTTGTTGAGCGATAGGCTCTATTACGGGCAAAATTTCCTGTATGGTAGAAATCTTTTTGTCGGTAATAAGGATAAGGGGGTTGGAATAAACGCATTCCATCTTGTCCGTGTCCGTTACCATATACGCGGAAGCGTAACCTCTGTCGAACTGCATACCTTCTACGGTGGTGAGTTCCGTTTTCATTGTTTTACTTTCTTCGATAGTGATAACGCCGTCGTTGCCGACTTTTTCCATAGCGTCCGCAATAAGGTTACCTATTTCTGTATCTCCCGCCGAAATGGAAGCGACGGAAGCGATGTCTTTTTTACTGCTTACCGCCATAGAGTTGGCTTTAAGTTCGTTTGCGGTACATTCGACCGCTTTCTTGATACCGTTTTTAATAACGATGGGGTTTGCGCCCGCGGCAATGTTTTTAATTCCTTCGTGAATCATTGCCTGCGCGAGAACTACCGCGGTGGTAGTGCCGTCGCCCGCGACGTCGTTCGTTTTAGTGCATACTTCTTTAACGAGTTGCGCGCCCATATTTTCAAACGGGTCTTCGAGTTCTATTTCCTTTGCAATCGTAACGCCGTCGTTGGTGATAAGGGGTGCGCCGAACTTTTTGTCGAGAACGACGTTTCTTCCTTTGGGACCTATCGTAATTTTAACCGTATCGGCAAGCGTATCTACGCCTTTTTGCAACGCTTTTCTTGCTTCTTCGCCGTATTTTATCTGTTTAGCCATAATATTCTCCTTAAATTATTCTACGACGGCGAGTATGTCGCTCTGTCTGATAATCACGTAATCTTTGCCGTCGAGTTTGAAATCGTTTCCGCTGTATTTGGAATACAAAACGGTTTGTCCGACTTTAACCTGCATTGTAACGTCTTTGCCGTCTATAACACCGCCGGGACCTACCGCCACGACTTTGCCCGTAGACTGTTTTTCCTGCGCCGAACCGGGAAGTATAAAACCGCTTTTAGTCTTTTCTTCCGTAGGCGTCGGCTCTAAAACCACTTTATCGAATAAAGGTTTAATAGTCATTTTATTTTTGCCTCCAACATCTTTGTTTGCTAGCACTCTGACGTATCAACTGCTAACATTTAATATTATATACATATTTTTGCGTTTGTCAACTGCTTTTCGTTATTTTAAAGAAAAAATTATTGCAAAAATTGTCGGATTGTGTTACAATCGAAAATAGTAAAGCAAAGGGGCTTAAAGTATGGATAAATGGGATAAAAGATTTATGGAACTTGCGGAAACGGTGGCGGGCTGGTCGAGTTGTTATCAACAGAACAGACACATCGGAGCGGTTGTCGTTAAAGACAACAGAATATTGACTACCGGATATAACGGCGCACCGCAAGGAGTAAAGAGTTGCACCGAAAAGGGCGAGTGTTTAAGAAGAAAACTCGGGGTGGAAAGCGGAACGAGACAGGAACTTTGTTATGCCGTTCACGCAGAGCAAAACGCGATAGTGCAGGCGGCAAGGCTCGGAGTGTCATTAAAAGGAGCAACGTTATATTGTACTCATCAGCCCTGCGTGATATGCGCCAAACTAATTATCAATTCGGGAATAGCGAGGGTTGTTTACAAGAACGGTTATCCCGATGAGTTTTCGCTTGCATTGTTTGCGGAAACGGACGTAAAATTGGAAAAATACGAAGAATAAATTAAAACGGACGCCCCGAAAGTTTTTTGACTTTCGGGGCGTAATTCAATCTGAAAAGGGAAAGATTTTCTTTTGACGGTAAAGTTGTTATGCCTTACGTTATAAAAGGCGTTAGAACCGTAAAAAAGCCCCGTAGCGATTTTGCTACGGGGTGATTTTTTAAGATCTTACGTATTCAGTCAAGGTGTATTCGAGGTTTCCGTTAAGATAAACTATCGGATCGATGTATTTTATAAGTATGTTGCCGTAAGTTTTCTGTTGAGATTCCGTCGCGTTTTGTTCTTTGTTTATGAAATACGCCGTTTTGCTCGTCCCCGAGTAGGAATTGTTGCTGAGCGTAATCGTGGTTTTATAGCACGCGAAAGATATTTCTTTTCCTTCGTCGTCCGTATACGCTTTGCATTGCTGACTTGCGCTGTCGGTATTTACTTTCACGCTTACCGTTTTCTTTGCGCCTTCCGTCGGTTCGAGTAAAGTTAAAGAACTGCTGAACTTAGAAGTCAGAAGGCTTCTTACGACGAACAGAAGTTGGTCGTTGTCGAAAGCGGAGGAAATTTTTTTAACCGTTCTCGTACCGCTCGTCGCGTCCTTTTTAATCATTCCGTTTGCGCGGAACAAAGAAAGGGTGTTTTCGTCGGAAGTTTCTATAACGCTTACGGCGTTCTTTTTGTAATAAGTCGTTTTAACGGAATAAATCAGAACTTTAACCGCAGACGTGTTCACGGGAGTGGTGGACTTGTAGTTTTTAACCGCATACATAGGCTTGAATTCGTTGTCCATATTTTTGAAGTAGACTGTGGATTCTATAACGTCAGCGACTTCCGCTCTTTCCGCCGTTTCGTCGAGTTTATACGCGCCGGACATCGTCTGCGTCGTTTTCAGTCTGTAAACGGAACCCGTATAATCTTTCGTTGCGGATTCGTAATTTTCCGTATTCGTTCCGTCGGGATCCATAACTCTTTTAAGGTCGGCAAGCGAAATGTGCGAAAACTCGGTTACGTAGGTGCCGTAAAGTTCTTCTACTATGGAAGAGGTCGCTTTTTCGTTCATTTTATAAACGACCGAATAAGTAGCCGTTTCCGTGTAAGAGTCAAGCGCGCTACCCGTTCCCGTGGAAGTATAGTTGTCGTTGAAGTTAAGGCTCACCGCCGTGCAACTGCACGCAAACGAAAAGGAGAGCGCGAAACAACAAAAAATTGTTGTGATAATAACGAATAATTTTCTTTTCATAATAAAGTTATTATAACATAAGCGATTTTTTAAAACAACAAAAAAACGTAAACTTTTAAAAAAACGTGAAAAAAGGAGTAAGAATATGTTATAATGTAGAAAACGTTTACATAAGGGGAAGTATTTTGACCGAAATAAAAATAATCAAATGCTCGTCATACGCCGACTGCGCCGAGGTTTTGACGGAAAAACTGAAATGTACTCGCGCCGTAGAGGAAAGAAACGTAATTTTTTGCGAAGACAAACTTACGCTTACGATAGAAAAAGCCGTTCTTAAAAAGTGCGGGGGCAGTTTCGATACCGTCGTTACGACGTTCAAAAGATATCTGTCGTCGCACGTGAATACGGACAAAGTTCTTAATAAATCCGGTTCTGCGGTGGTCGTTAAAAAGATACTTTCGGAGCATAATTCCGAGTTCGGTTTCGTGTGCAAAAAGAATTATCGCGGACTTCCGCTTACCGTATATAATCTCATAAGCCAACTCGTTTCGTCGTCGGTAACGCCCGAAGACGTTCTCGACTGCGTCGAAAAAACGGAAGGGATTTTAAGCGCGAAACTTCACGATATATATCTTGCTTACAAACTGTATTTCGACGAGATAGAGGGCAGATGGCTCGATTCCGGCACCTATCTCGACAAATTGCCGAAAGCGATAGAAGAGGACGCCGATATAAAAAAGCAGGACGTGTATCTCGTGGGGTATTCTTCATGGACGGCGCAGGCGTGCGAAATAGTAAAATCTCTTATAAAAAACGCAAAAAGCGTAACTTTGCTTGCCGTTTGCGGTGAGAACGAGGGCTTTTTTCTTAACGAAACTTATAAAAAGTTCGTCGCGTTGTGCGGTCGGCTTAAAAC
>CAKQSC010000011.1 GCA_934271725.1 uncultured Clostridia bacterium | reverse complement strand
GCTGTAAATCGTCGTATTCGGGCGAGTTTTTAAACAACTTATCTACGTACGCTTCGATGCTTGCAACGGTAATTTCGCCGTTGGCGTTCTTTAAAACGTCTACGGATTCCAAACCGAGTATTTTGGCGATTTTTGCAACCTGTTCTTCGTTTAAAGGATAGTTACATACTTTTATCGCGTGTTCGGCAACGTCGCAAACAAGGTTTATGCCTTTGGACGCGGAAGCGTACATCTGATAAACTCCGCCGTAATATGCCGTTACGGGATGAGAAAGTATCTTTTCAAAATAGAATTGCGTATAAACGCCGTATACCGCGAGTTTCGTCGCTTCGTCATAAAGGGCGAAAGCCTTTTCTTTCGCTTCGAGATACGCTTCCGTTGCGTATGCCTCTATTTTCGCGCTCGCTTCTTTAAGCATTTCTACAAGTTCCGCATCGTCGAGTTCTATTGCCGTTTCAAGCGTTATTTCGCCCGTTTCGGAAACGGAAAGCGCAAGTCTGAACTTTGCAGGCGTCATATTCTGAACGGCTTTATTGTTCGGGAACTGCTTTTTCACCTGTTCCATTTTACGAAGAAGAGAATACGCGCCATCTCCGTCCGTCGTAACGCTTAACCCCGTTTTTTCGGCAGTTGCCGTAACGGTTGCGTTTACCTTATCGAGCAACTTGTCGGCAACCTTTTTATTGCCCGCCGAAACAAGCGTTTCTACTACTTTGTTGTTTTCGTTCAAATAACCGTATTGTATAGCGAGGTCGGTTATCTTTTTAACCGCAACGTCTACCTTTTCGCCTTTGATACCCGTTTCTTCGTATAAAAGAACCTGTCCGTCCTCGTTTTCGCCTCTCACGCTTACTACGTTGTCGTTTTTGTCGACAATTAACTCTATCGAGGGATTGATATCCAGACTTACGTACGCCTGTTTGTCTTTATCGTCGTTACCGCCACACGCCGTAAGCGCGCCGACGGAGCAAACAAGCGCAACCGCCAAAACGATTGAAAGAAATCTTTTTTTCATAACAATTCTCCTTTTCGGCAAATCTCTCTGCCCGTTTTTTCGTTTGTTAAACACACCGACAACGTTTTTTGTTGCATTTTTTTAAAACTTTTTTATTTTTTATTCCAAAAGTTTTCAAGCGAGCCGAACTCTTCTATAATTCCGTTGACAAAATCTTCGTAATCCGTTTCGCTTATTTTTGTGCGAACCTCTTCGTAAACGGCTTTGTATTTTTCGATTTTCGATCTGAAATGCTTTTCCGCAAGCGACTTGATCTGTTGTAAATATTCCGCAATCGTAGACGGCGCGCTTTCTATATTTTCGACGTCGTAACCGATATTTTCGAGTACGGACAAATATTTATCGGACGAGAGTTTAAACTCTAACCAGGTAAGATTTGAAAACTCCTCTTCAAAATCGTAATCGGAAAAAGAAGAATACACGTCCGCAAGCGACTTCAATTCGCTTAAACTTTCAATCTTTGTACCGAACTTTTTTTCATATTCCGTCAAAGATTTTTCCATTTCACTCATCATAGACGAAAACTCTTGCGTAAAATCCGATTCCGCATATTTTCTGACAAGCCAGAAATCAAGCGGAAAGCACGGGTTGTCTTTACTTATCATTATGCCGTAATTGAGCGAAACCATATCGCTTAAACTTTTCGCGTTATCTGTTATTTTGTCGAGGTTGTCAAGCAACTCGTCGCGAACGAGTTCGTACGTTTTTACCCCCATTACGTATTGATCGTAAAGGTTTTGCAAAATACTTTCCGTAGCGTTTTCGTCAACTCTTTCGGCAAAACGATCCGAAAGATGTTCGAGATAATCGGTAACGTCGGCAAGTTTATCCGTTATCTCTATTTCCAAAAAAGAACATAACTCGCTTACGGAAAAAACGTTTTCCACAACGACGGAATAAATACCTTTTTCTTTAAAATAATTTTTCAGACTTTCCGACGCCGAAGAAAGAAGTTTTTCGTCCGTTTCTTCCGTAACCGAAAGCCTGACGGCGTTTTTATGCGACGACAAGTCGATATACCCCGTTTTTACAGCCGTATCCGTATAATTAACAATGCTTTCGTTAAGCGGTTTATCGGTAATTAAAGACAAAACGTTTTCGCCCGACAGCAATACGTCCGCGTCTTCGTTAAGCGATTTAACACTTTTTACGTTTCCTTTTTCGTCGGTTATAAACGCAACCGACGGGTTTATTTCGAGCACGAAAATATTGCCACCCGAATTGCCCGTCATTCCTTTGTTAAACACGCCCGCAAAGCCTAGCACCGCAAGCACGAACGCTATTATTACAAGCGTAAAAGCCGAACCTATACCTACCTTGCGTTTCAGCGTCGCCACGCCTCCGCGACTTTCCGTTTCGTAACTTTCCGCGTTCGCTATCGGCGCGTTCTTTACCTCTTCTTTAAGCGCGGGAACGGCTTTTTCAAATTCGCTGTTCAGTTGTTTTTTCCACGATTTCATAACCGTTCCTCCTTGCATGCTTTTTTAAGTTTATCCGTCGCGCGTTTATATTTCGACGTTACCGTACCGACGGGACACCCCGTCATTTCCGCGATTTCTTTATGTTTATAGCCCCACACCACGTGCAAAACGACTATTTGCCTTTCTTGTTCGTCGAGAGTCCTTTTCATAACGGACATAAGCACGTTTTTCGTTTCCGTGTCTATTCGCTCCGTTCGCTCTTCCGAGATATTTGCCCTTTTTTGTTTTTCGTAGTTGTTTTTTGACCTTATTTCGTTAAGGGCGACGTTCTTCGCTATCTGCAATATCCAGGCAAGCCCGTTACTGCCCGCCTTATATGCGTTTATATTCTGCTTTATTTTAAGAAAAGTAGTCTGCACGGCGTCTTCGCAATCCTGTTCGTTACATAAGTAAGCAAAAAGAAAAGCATACACACCGCGTGCGGTTTCCTTATACAGTCGCTCGAACGCATTATTGTCCCCTTGCGATATTTTTTTAAGTGCGTCGTCAATTTCGCGCTTGTTCATCGTTAACGTCCTTTTACTTTTGCAACCGTACCATATACCTTTATTCGTACGTTAAACACGCCGGAAAGCGTTTTTGTTGCAAAAAAAATTATTTTTTTATCAAGCCGTTTCATACGGCGTTAACGTATTATATCATAACGACAAAACAAAATCAAGAAAATTTAAAAACAAAAAGAGCGACGTAAAATTCGCTCTTTCTCTTCTGATCGATATTTAATCGCGTTCTTTGATTTTAAATAATTTAACGTCTTCTGGCAACCCCTGCGGAATTATTCCCGTTCTCTCGCCGTTTTTAATAACCGAGCCGAAAAGATTTTGCCGTGTAAACGCCAGCTCCGCCGTAAGACAGCCGTCGTTTACCGTAAACTCCGTTTCGTATGGCAAAAACGCCGTTACAGACGAATTGAAATAACAAATCGCCGAGTCAAGTCGCGGTAACGAAACCTTATACGTTCCGTTTTCGAGAGGCGCAAACAGTTTTAGCCTCGCTCCGTAATATTTAAGACCTTGTTCGCATACGTCGCCGAGCGCTATTTTCTTTGGCAAATCGGTTATTTCGTCGTTTTCGTTCACCCCGAAATCGCCGACAAGATACAGCCCTTCTATGTCGTAACCGTCGCTGAAATCAAAGGTTACCGTCAATTCGTTTTTACCCGTTTTCATTACGCCGGAAGGTATTTTTATCTTTTTGAAACAAACGTCGATAAAGCCTTGCGACACTTCTTCTCCTCTTAAAGATATTCCGTTAAGAGATATTTCCGCTTTTTCGTCCTCCGTCATGACGTATGCGATTTCGGGAACGTTTTTCACGACAAACTCAAAGTTAAGCGTAACTTTGCAAACCGTTGCGGGTTTCGGGAAAAACTTGTTTTTAAACCACGGCTGAATCATTTCGCCGTGCCGTATTCCGAGCGAAAACTTTTCTCTTAAACGCTCGTCTATATTGAGAACCTCGTCCGTTAAAAAATATTTTCCGTCGATAAAACATTCGGCAAGTTGCAAGGGAAGAATATTCGGTTCCGAAAGTTCGTAAACAAACTCTGTCGGAAAGTCGGTTTCTTTAATGTTTTCCTTAACTTTTTCAACTTTTTTATCGGTAAAGTACAATGCGACGAGTTCGCCCCTCGCGAAATTTTTTTTCACCGACACCGTGTTTTTGTTTCTCGTAAAATCGACGTGTACGAGCGTACCGTCGGTAAGATTTATCGCCACCGGATCTTTGTCGTTTTCGATTTTGATTTCCGCTTTGTTGTTTCCCGTAGCGCGGTTAAGAATAAAATAGCACGTTTCGTTTTCGTATTTTCGCTTTTCGACTATAAAATCCTTTCCCGATATTTCGCAGTCGGACTTTTTTATGGCGTTAAGCACTTTTTCTTTATCGAAACCGAGCAAAACCGCCTTTTCGAGTTCTTTACGGCAGTCGTATTTTTCTCCGTCGATATATTCGGGTAATCGACCTGCCGAAATCAGCGTTCCGCCCCCGTCGACAAACTTTTTAAGTCCCAAAAGAGTTGTGGAACGCAAATTGAGATTACCGTTTAAAATAATCTTTTTATATTTCTTTTTGCCGACGACAAGTTCGCTCTCTTCCGCTTTTCCGTATTTTGCGAATATTCCCTCGTCGATATAATCGACGGAACAACCGTTTAAACGCAAATATTCAAACAGTTCGTAATATTCCTTTTCGAGCCGTTTGAGAGTGGGATTTTCCGTGCCGAAACAGTTTACGAAAGTCCGTTCGTTCACAAGCCCCCAAACCGACTCTACGGGGTTTATTATAGCCGTATCCGTTTCCTCTTCACCGACGGTCAAAAGGTATTGCAGTCTTGAAAAATAACTTTCGATATAGTCGTGATCTTCGTACCAGGCGGATTGCGTTAAAAAACTTGCGGGGTAATCCCGCTTTGCCTGACCTTTCATAGTATACCAGGAAAGATGCGGGCAACGAAGATTCACTCCGCCCAGACTTTGCCATTCGCCCGTTCTTTTATAATCTGCGAAAGTCATTTTCCAGCCGGTGGCCGCGTACAGTTCGTCTAAAACGAAAGTCTTGCCGAGTTGTTTTGCAACCGACTTTACGAGCGACGGAACGTTTACGGCAAAATTATCTTCCGTAAGATTGTCCATTCCCGGCATATCCATATACTCGTAATACCGCATAACGCTTCCGCACATTGTCGCCTGCGCGGAAAGATTGTCTTCGTGAAGAACGTGCCCCGTAACGGCTATACCGTGATTTTTACACCATTCGGCGTAAGGCTCGGCAAAGTTCTCCAAAAAGAGTTCTTGTTCGACTTCGATGAGGTCGTAAGCCTCTTTGCAGAACTCGCTTTCGCTTGTTCCGAACCACAAAACGGGCAGTCTTTTTCTTATATCGTAACCCTTTCTCTTTTCAAACTCGTCGAACAGCGAATATGTGTAAGGAATCTCTTTTTCGGCGTTTTTTTCTTTTCTGCCGAAACCGTTGAGATACGGATTTCTGTGCGGTTCGTCCGTAAAAATGCCTTTGACTTCTTTTCCGAACGCTTCGCCGAACGCCTTATAATATTTTTCGTGAGTAAGGCTTAAAAAACGCTCGGTAGCGGATTTATTCATAGTGTCGGCATACGTATAACCGTTGTAAAAACTGTCCGGTTGCATATAGTCGTAATAAAAAACGAAAACCCGCTCGCATTCCGCCCTTTCGGTAACCGCGTCTATTTCTCTGTAATCCGACACGGCGTCGCCTTTAAACTTAACGGCGAAAAGCCCCAAAAAGTTTTCGGGGCGTTCGTAACAATCAACGACTTCTTTATAAATCATATATTTCGCGCGAAAGGATTTTTCTTTCGTAACGTAACCGCCACACGTACCGCTTGGCCAACGGTCTTCGTCGTAAAGATACGCTTCCATACCGTGTTCGTAAAGTTTCTTTACGGCGAATTTTACGTCGTCAAGCCACTCTTCGCTCATATATTCCGTAACCAAGCCCGTTCGCGAATGTATGAACGCTCCGCCGAACCCCATTTTTTTAAGGGCGATTATCTGTCTTTCGACTTCCGATTTTTCGATTTTTCCGTTCCACGCCCAAAAAGGTTTCCCTCTGTATAGGGCAGGCGGATTTTTAAGCAATTCAAAATCGATTTTCATACACCGTTATACCCTTTTAATTTCCGCTTCGCAACCGAGCGTCGATATTTCTATTTCTTTCGGCGCGACGATTTCCGTTTTAACGCCTTTTTCCGTTGCCGTATGCGATATTTCCACCGTACCGTACGGCGTGGGAACACCGCCTTTTGCAAACTTCAAATCGCCGAGCGACGGAGATACCGTTATTTTTTTGCAACCGAAATCATCTACTTTTACGCCGAGAACGTTTTCGGACAAAAACGCAACGGGACCGCACGACCAGCCGTGGCAAAGGGAATGACGGAACCCTTTATAGCAATAGTTACCGTAATCGCCGTGAACGTCTTTAAGTCCTTCTTTCGGCAATTCGTCTATTCTTCCGCTGTCCTTTATCCACTCTACATCGAAATCTTCCCAGAATGTCGTGGCGCCTTTATCCAACATTCCGCCGTAATACTCTTTCATTATGTTCAACGCGTTTTTAACGCCGTCCGTACGCGATATCGCGGTTAAAATATAATAACTCATAAACGTGGAAAGACCTTTCGCACCGCCGTTTACAAGCAATTCCGCCGTTTCTTTTTCGTCTTTTCCGAAAGAAAGATAACGTATAGCAACCGCTTGTTTTGCTTTAATTGCGATTTTCTTTCTGCGAGTGATTTTTTCTACCGCGCTTTTTGCAAACGAATTGTCTTTACCCGCAATTTCAAGCAATACGGAGGCTCTTTCGCAAGCGATTCTACAAAGGGAAACAACCCCCTCTTCCGCGTCTTTCGTTCCGCTTGTAGGCCAGTCCAAAAATCCGTCGGGGAAACTCGTACTTCCGTCATTACCGATATGTTTTTCTATATTTACGGTAAGTTTATACAAATAGTCCGCGTGTTTGTTCACGATTTCTTTTTTGCCCGTAAAACGGTAGTAGTCGTAAAGCGTTATTATCCACCAGAACGAGTATGCCGTAAGACCGTTCATAAAACAGTCGGGCGGGGTTTCTTCCGTTGCGAAATCGAGGCAGTTTTCAATGTTTTTTATACCGCCCGTCGTGTACAAAAGCCCCATTGTTTCGGGGTGTAAATCCCCTATCCATACAAGTCTGTCGCGTTTTACTCCGTCCCAAATCATACCCCGTTGCAGGCAAAGCGAAAGAGTGTAGCGCGAAACTTCGTATATACGGTTAACGAGCGGATCGGAACACTCGAAAAAGCCTTTCGTTTCGTGTTCTTCCGTTTCGTTTTCCGCTATAACGCTTTTAATTCTGTATTTTCCGCCCGAAAAGTCTAAACACACGAACCGAAAGCCCGTCTGCCCGTATCTTCCGTCCGAAAGTTGCGGAAAATCGACGAAAAAATCCCTTGGCGAATGGTCGTTTGTGGCGTTTTTTACGCCGACGGGAGTAATCGCTTCCGTAAGCGACTCGCCGAAACGTATCCTCACGGGTTCGCCGTCGTTTATATAGTGCATCAGAACGCGAACCCCTCCGCAAAGTTCTTTGCCGAAATCGAGAACGAGTCTGCATTTTCCGTCAACGGTAGCGACGTCGTTTTCGCCGAGTCCTATCTGCTTTGTTTTTTCTTTCAACAGCGAAACCGCATTTTCGATTTTTCCTTCCGTCAACGCTATTCTGACGGGTAATATCTGTGTTATTTCATTCATTTTCGTCTTTCCTTTTCCCGTGCGATATTATCGCGAAAGTAGCCAAAACAGGCAAAACCACGGCAAACCCCGACACCGCGGAAAAACAACCGCGTTTCTTTACCGTAACCGTTTTCTTTTGCGTATAAAAAACCGTCGCAAGGTAATATTCCTCGGGATTGTAAGTAGCAACAACTTCGTATTTGCCCTTACCCGTTTCTTTAACGTCCGTAACGATACCTTTAACGCTTTTTTGTTCGCCCGAATACTCTTTTACCGTAAGATCGATTTCCTCGCCGACAATCGGCTTTTTCGATTGCACGGGGTTTATTTCTATGTATCTCGGCAGATTAGTCAACGCGTCGGCGTCGTTGTTTGTCATTGCGGGAATACCCGTTTCGAGTCCGTTTACTATTGTCGGTTCTCCGCCGTACGTCCACGTCCATGGAATAAACCCTCTGTCTATTAAAGCCGTTCTTTTCGTCTTGTCTATCGCGCCCATATTATAGTCGACGGCGCAATTATATTCACCGCAAACGGTAAGTATTTTTGTCAAATCGTCGGACGACGCGCCCGAAAGGTTTGCAGTCGGTATTTCGGGCAGTATCTCTTTCATTTTTTCAAGTTGTTCCTGATGAAAAGAAATGACGGTAAGATAATTTTTAAACCACCCGAACTCTTTGTCGAGTTTTTCTTTAAGAACGTTTACGATATTTTCTTTTTGCGATTTTATTTCGAGAACGAGTATTACACCGCTGTCTTTAAGAGTTTCCGCAACGTCTTCAAAGAAAGGTATCTCTTCGTCCGCAAATTGCTTCAAACGCATTCTCGAAAGTTGCTCCGAGGAATAATCTTCTATATTTCCCGTTCCGGTAGACGTTCTTGCAAGATTCGCGTCGTGCATAAAGACTATTTCGTCGTCGGTGGTAAGGTAGCAGTCGAGTTCTACGTGAGTCGCGCCCGCCTCTATCGATACTTTCGTTCCGCTTACCGAGTTTTCGTTATACGCGTTGGGAAGCCCCCTGTGCGCTACGTTAAAAGGCGTTCTCGAAACACCTTCCGAATACTCTTTAAGAACCTCGTTCGCAGATACGGAGTTTTCCGTAACCACGCCGAAACAACCGCTGTTTACGCAGTTTTTTAAAGATATTTTTTCGTCCGATTCGGCTTTTACCCACACCGTTTTGAATCTTGCCTGAACGTAAGATACGTTTTCGGTCGTTGCGAGTTCTTCCGGCAAAACGCAGATGAGCGAAAGATTTTCGTTCATTGCGGAAGGTATTTCAGTTATATCCGCGTTTTCGTCGAACTCGGTTATTCCGCGCACCGCGGGATATTTTTCTTTTACCTTTTTTACGGTTTCCGCGTCGTCCGACATTACGGAAACGTCGTCAATAGCGATTTTTTCTTCGTACAGCGCGATGAAACCGTCCGAAAAACCTTTCTTTATTTTAAAGACGGGCAAAACGCCGTTTTTAGCGATATCTACCGCAGATGACAATTCGCACAGTTTTTCGCCCGACTTGCCAACGACGTTACCGTTTCCGTCCAACGTGAAAATCGCCTGAACGGGTTTTCCTTCGCCGGTCAAGCGTTGCAGTTCTTCCGCCGTGGTAACGTCCGAAACGACTATCGGCGGAGTTTTAAGTCCGCTTTCCGTCGTAGTTTCCGCAATTTGTTCGCCCGAAAAGGCGTAAGCGGAAAAAACGGGCATAGATAAAACGAGCAACAGAGCAACCGCTAAAATACAAATCGATTTTTTCAATATACTATTCCTTTCGACGGGATTTTGTCTTTAAAAAGATTATAAAACTCCGTATTGCTTACGTACACGACGTCCTCTCTTCCCGAAACGTATTTCAAAAAGTTTTCAACGGCTTCCCACTTGTTGTTTGCGGTAATCGCCCACGGATGATCCCATACGTAAAAAAGCATATCTTCCGTCGCCTCGCTTTCCACGAACTCTTTCGCCACCTGCATAAGTCTGTTATCGAGCAAACTGCAAGTAGGCTTCCACGCCATAAAGTTTGCGGGAAGGGAAAATCCGTAAGTGTCGTCCGTATCTCTTGCGAAACGCACGTCCGTTCCGTCAAGCAACGCGTATATTACGGAATCGTCGTAATGCGCCGTACCGCCGGGATATGCGAAACCCACCGTTTTTTTGCCCGTCAACTCTTTTATTTTTGCGCAGTCGTCGTTCGTTTCGGATATGACGTCGTCCGCGCTTTGCAAAATCATATCGCGGTGATAATATCCGTGCGAGATGACGTCGAAACCGTCGTAAACGCCTTTCTCTTTGGCGTATTCGAGACTCATTCTCCGCCATTTACCCATAACTTCGATGACGTCGTTGCCGTCCATAAGACCGGTGTTTATGCAAAAAGACGCCGAAACGTTATATTTCTTTAAAAGGCTTATCATCTTTTCGTCTTCGTACGTTCCGTCGTCGAAACTCATTGTAAAATACTTTTTTGGCGTGTTCATTTCTTTATTATCTCCTTTCTTACCGCAACCGAAGCATTGCAAACTTACCGCGAGCAACATAAAGAATAAAAACAATTTTTTCATTTCTTCACGCTCCGTAAATAAAAATCTTTGCACGTAAGACAAATTACGTCTTTACGGTTTCTAATTTCTTTACAAAAATATTCGAGTTTATCACGACTGTCCGCGTTTAAATCGAACTCGTAAGAATGTCCCCACACGAAAAACAAAACGTCTTTACCTTTCGGCGCGAGGTTAAAAAACTCTTCCGCGCGTTTCATAAGTTCGTCGCCCCTGAACTGACAAGTCGGGTTCCATTTATAAAAATCCGTCGGCAAAGAAAAGGAATGAGTTTCCTCTATCGTTCTTCCGTAAAAGAGTTTTTTGCCCTCTTTAAGTATTTTTATTATTCGTTCGTCGAAGTTCGGATCGGCACCTGCATACGCTATGCCGAAAGGCTTTTCTTTTACGATTGAAGAAAGTTTTTCGTAATCGTCGTAAATCTCTTTTTTCGCCTCTTCGTCGCCGAGCGACGGCAGACTTGCATGAGTAAAACCGTGACAGGCTATTTCAAAACCGTCGTACAGTCCACGTTTTATTTGCTCCGCCGTTACCTTATCGTGCCGAAGCGGTTTACCGTCGTAGGCGACGACAGGTATTTCTTCTTTTTCGCCGAGTCTTCCCGAGTTAATATTGAAAGTTGCGGTAAGCCCGTATTTTCTCAAAACCGATATTACCCTTTCGTCCTGCGTAGTTCCGTCGTCAAAACTCATTACGAGATATTTTTCGTACATTTTACACCAACTCGACTTTAACCGTATGCTCGCCGTTATCGTCG
The DNA here is from genome assembly GCA_934271725.1 of uncultured Clostridia bacterium. GTDB lineage: Bacteria > Bacillota > Clostridia > Christensenellales > Borkfalkiaceae > CAKQSC01. The sequence goes on along the minus strand of CAKQSC010000011.1, from coordinate 10,213 downwards.
AACAAAGGCACTACGTTTCCTTTTATCTTCTTTCCGTCTACCGTCAGTTTAACTTTCTTACCGCCCCTGTTATAATATTTTACGTGCAGTCTGTTTCCGCGGTAATTTCTGTAAGCCTCGCAAGTTTTCCATTCATCGGGCAAAGACGGGTTTATATGCATACCGTCGTAACCGCGTTGAAGCCCTAAAAGACCCTCGTAATAGCACATAAGTCCCCAGGCGGAAGTTCCCGTCTGCCAGGAAAAGCCTACCTGCATATCTACCGACGGGTGTTTTAAATAGCAGTTCGTAAACACATACGGCTCGGTTGTCGTTTTCGACGAGGGGTTGCATTTCCCGTCCGGCGCGATTTTTTTAAGCGCGTTTACGGCGTTATTGCCCCTATGAAGTTTGCAGTCCGCCATTACCTTGAAACAACCGGCGTGGTTGTATATACCGCCGTTTTCGTAAACGCCTTTTAACATTCCGCTCATTCTGCCCACCGTTTCATCGTAACGTTCGTACGGGGGCGAGCACATAGGTATTCCCTCATCCGTTTCGGTGGAATCCATTGCGGTAATAACTTTATCGAGTCTGTTTTCGGGGCATACTCCCGAAAGAATAGACCAACTTTGAGTATTTACGTAAATCTTGCCGCCGTTGACGCACGTTTTGTCGCCGACGACGCCGTATTTGGAAAACGCCCTTACGTAATAATCTCCGTTAAACGCTTTTTCGTTGGTAACCTTTGCGAGTTTTTCTTTGGATTTTTTAAGTTCTTCCGCATAAGCGCGGTCGCCCGTATAAACGGCAAGTTCCGTCATATCGTCGTACGCTTTGCATATAAGCATAGCCATCATTACCGATTCCGCCTTGTCGTCGGGAATATTAAGCGCGTCGTTCCAGTCGGCGTGATGTATTCTCGGCAATCCGTTTACGCCGTAATTATCCTCTCTCTCAAACCATTTTATCGCTTGTTTCAAATGCTCGTATACGGTTGCTTTTCCGCCGTCCAGATAATCGAGTTCTGTATCGAGATAACCGAAATCGCCCGACTCTTTTATATATCCGCAGACGGCGTATATCATCCACGCCGACGGATCGGAATAAATATTCGGTTCAAGATACGGGTACCAGGTAAGAACGGCGTGTCCGTCTTTATATTGATGAGCGACACATTCGTTGATAGTCTTTTTCGCAAGAGGTAAATTGAAGTTGAGCATTGCCATACCGAGTTGCGCGTTGTCTCTTACCGCCTTTTTACCGAGCATGCAATAGGAAACCTGATGTTCCGCCCAGAAGTTTAAAATGCGGTTGAATTGTCTCTCGGGGCAAACGGTACGAAGGTTGCCGAAGCGGTCTTCGCCGTTTAACGCTCCCTCTATAATGTTTTCGCTCTCCGAAATGAACTTCGGATAGGAAGTTATAAGCGTATTCTTGTCGGTTGTAAGTCCGAGAATATAATAAACGACCTTTTCTTCGCCCTCTTTAAGCGTTACGCGGTTTTGAAGTATACCGCCTCTCGTTCTTACGGTAGCCGTCGAACGCGTGCAATCGAGTCCGTGTTCGAGTATATACGGCTTCGTCTGCGTTCCCATAGTTCCGATAAATTTTTCGTAATTGCCGTCGTAAGAATAAACGGATTCGCTCGACGATATATAGCCCGAACAACGTTCGTGCGGGCAATAAGGATCTCTGTTTTCGTTAAAAACCGCATTCGCCTCTTTGACGTATTCGGTAAACGACGTGGTAACCGAACTGTAATACACGGGTTGACTAAACCCGTTAAGATCGAAAGCCGTCGTTGCGAAAAGGTCTATCGTGCGGGATTTGTCGTCAAGGTTTTTAAGCGTTACTTTCCATACTTCGCGAGTGTCGTTTTGCGCGATAGCATACGTTACGGAAGCCTTTATTTTATGCGCTTTGGACGAAATACGAGTGAATTGCTGACCGTGTTCGCACTTATAATCGCTTATTTTGTTAAGCGACGGATACCCCGCGACGTTCCAGTATTTTTTGCTGTCCGCGTCCCTTAAATAAAGATAGGACGAAAGCGGACAGTTAAGCGTAACCTGAACGGAGTTTTCGTTTACGTATCTCGAATAAGTAGCCCCTGTGTGCGTTATGCTTGTGATATAACTTAAACCGTTAAACAAATGATTGCTCCAATCTTTGCCCGTTTCGGGATTGTTTAACGTGAATATTCCTTTTTTGATATTAAAATCGTAATTCATAAATAACCGCCTTTAATCGAGTGTTTCGGCAAGAAAATCGCCTAAATATCTGCCGAGAAGAATATTTCCGTTGTCGTTGAGATGTAACCCGTCAACCTCGTATTCTTCGTAAGTGTACATATCTATTTCCGTAATTTGGTGAAACGCGTCGAAACAGGAAATCTCTCTTTTTTCGCAAGTTTCTTTTATAGCGTTTACGTACTGTTCGAGCGTAAATCCGTATTTGTTTTTGTTGGGAACGCCGTTAGATTCCTGCTCCCTTCTGTAAAGCGGTGTAACGAAAACTGTTTTCGCCGTAGGATAATCGGCGGTAAGCCCGTCTATAAGAACTTTAAGTCCGCCGTAAAAAGTTTCCGCCGTGTCGTCGCCGTAAGTTCCCAGCGGGTTCGGAAGGTCGTTCGAGCCGTAACCGAAATCGTTGGTTCCGCCGAGAACGACTATCACGCCGACGTTTTTGTCGATTCTTTTATACCTTTGAATAAATGACGGATTTACGTCCGATTTTCCGGGAAGCCCCGCTATGCAGGAACCCGCATATCCAACGTTCTGAAAGGAGTCGACAAACGAATAGTTGTCGTAAATATAATCGGTGTAATGCGTCGTTACTATATCCGAATAAACGCCCTTGTCCGTAAGACTGTCGCCGAGAAAAGCAATTTTATAACTCCCCTCGGGTTGATGTTTTTCTTCGTTGTTGTCTTTTCCGCAACCGAGTAGGGAAAAAGAGCATACTGACAATATAAAAATCAATATAACTAGAACAATTTTTTTCATAAAATATAATACATTTTAAACAACCGCTTGTCAAATAAACAAGTAAATTACAGCCTTAAAACTTGTTTTGCCACGGATATGAAAATATCCGTGGCAGTAAACTTTTAATAACCGTAAGAATAGTTAAGTCTGCCGATAGGCGCGGAATCGCCCGAACGGTAAAGTTCAACGTGATCGTAATCCGCCACGTTATCCGCAACTTTAAACTCTATGTGGTAGTTTGTAGAAGAAAGTCCGAGATCGGAAAGTTTTACCTTTACAACCATAGTTTTACCGTAAACGCGCACTTCGCCCTTGCCTTTTTCGACAAGTCCGCCTTTGCCGTCCGCTTTCATTACGGAAGTTTCCGTTCCGTTTACGGAGCGGTTTATAACGTAATTATACCCTTTCCATTCGTTTTTGGCGTTGTCCGTCTTGATAAGTATATTCATCCACTTATCGTCGCCGTCGGTATAAGACGTTACGTTATCTGCGGTGGTTACTCTGAAATACATATACTCGTCGTCTCTTGCGACTTTAACCGTTTCTATGTCGTTTCTGCCCGAAGTGTCCGTATAAGTTCTGCTTGCGATCATACCTTTATGGTTTCTGTCTTTGCAGTCGCCCGTAAAATCGACGTAAGAACGAATATCGTTCCACTTCGCGTCGTCAACGGAAACGTCTATCGTCGTTTTGGGATAAACGTAGTGCTTTGCGTCAGAATAGTTGAAAGTCCTGATGTTCATTATAGTCTGCATATAGAAATTATCCGCGACTTTTTCGTTTACGCAAGGCTCGATATCTCTCGAATACTCTTCGTTGAACTGATCTACCGTGAAATACGTTCCGCTTGAATCTTTCATCTTTTCGGCAACCCATTCGTTCCAGCCGGTGATGAAAGCGTATTTAACTTTCGTTCCCTCCGCCTGATAATCGAACGCCGTTTGCCACTGCGTCTGATAGTTAAGTCCTTTGCCGTAATTTTCGTGGTCGTTTATGCCTTTTTCCTCGTCCCAGCCTCTGCCGTGCGTTCCTATCGTGTCGCTGAAACGAACGCTGTAATGTTGCGCGACCGAAATGCTTAACCAGTCCGTATGAATGGGTTGAGGATACTCGAACTCTATCCACGGCGCGCCGTCTTCTTTAAGATAGTCGTTTATAGGCCATTGACGGGTACGGAACTCGAAAAAGTTGAGATATATCCCGCCGTCGAAAGTAGACAAAAACTTGTCGTTTGCAAGTTCGTGCCGTGTTATCATAGGTTTGCCGTTAGGGCAGAACCAAAGATTTTTGTACGTATCCGTCGCGTAAAAATAGTTATAAACCGTCCTTAACGTGTTGGGATAAGTAGTGTTTTCGCCGTTGTTGTTGGCAATGTAATACATTACTTTCGGAACGTTCCAGCCTTTGTTGTAATATTCGAGCATAACGGGGAACAACACGTCCGTAACGCTTTGATAGGTTACCGCGTTGGAAGTGTCGAGAACGATAAAATCTATTCCCGCCAAAGTTAGCATTTCAATCTGCTTTCTTATAACCCACTCGTCGGAAGAATTGTAATATCCGAAAACGGGTTCCCCCCAGAAGTGAGCCGAGCCGACGGGCGACGTTCTGTTGTCTACCTGAAAGGCGTCAAGGTCTTCGCCGTCCTGCGTTATCTTGCTTATATCGTACTCGCCCCTGTGGTTGCTGTGTTGCCCGAGCGACAAAAAGAAGAACATTCCCACGTAGGCTTCTTTATCTTTTTTGCCGTCTACCGTCATTATGGTTCTTCCGTAATCGTCCGTTCCGACGATGTTGTAAGAAGTATATTCTTTATCCGTTATTTCGCGGGTATCTTCTACTCTTAAACTCTCGTCGTAACCGGATATGGCGGGATCGCTCCCGCCGTCTCCGTTAAGACTGCACGCCGTTGCCGAAAATGCCAAAGAACAGGCAAGAACGGCACACGCTAATTTTGTTTTTTTATTTTTCATCTCTCTTTTTCCTTAAAACGAAGGTAGCCGAAGAAAGCACTGCAAGCAATCCCGCAAGTCCTACGACGCCGACACTGCTCTTACAACCTTTTTCGCTCGACGCTTTCTTAACCGTTACGTCGAACGTTACCGTCTGTCCCATATACGTGAACGAAAGAGTCTGCTTGCCTTCAACGTCCTTTTTGTAACCCGTTATTTCGCTTACGCCGGGGATAATTTCTTCAACTCCGCCGTCCGCATACTTAACGATTACTTTCATTCCTTTAACGTCGAGTCTGTCGCCGACGGTATAAACGGTTTTGGTCGGCAAGGAAGCCAAAGTAACCGCGTCCGAAGCGACGTTGCCGTCCGCATCCGTACGCAAAGGTCTGGTCCAGTAATAACCGTCCTCGTTTTTAATGGTTATCTTTTCTTTCAATACCGCGCCCGATATAGGCGTAGCGTTCATATAAGCGTTATCATTACCCCAAAGTTCGCCGGAAAGTATTCCCGTAACCGTATACCACTGGAATCCCGGAAGGAAAGTAATGGTTTCTACTACTTCCGAAACGCCCTCTTCGTAATGAACCGCGTCGGGGTTCGTTTTGTCGCGCTTATCTACCCACGTTGCCGGTACGAGATATTTCGTATCGAGGTGAATGACAAGTTGGTTGGTCCAGGTAGCAAGACGGGTAACTTTACCCTCTTTTATAAGGTCGGAAACTTTTTTGCCGTTGATAAGCATATAATCCGCAACGTAATCGAGTTTATCCGTTCTCCAAAAACTGTTGAGTTCTTCGTAAGTGCCGTTGAGTTTAAAGTACACTACGAGAGAATAGTGTTGACTGCTTTCGTAAGAAGGCGCGCCGGAAGCATAGTCTATGCTGAGATATTTGTCGTCCGAAATATTCTTTACTTCGATTTCGTAAGTCGCAGATTTATCGCCGTATTTAAGAGTAATGGTCTGTTTTCCGAAAGCACGGGAATCGAATCCCTCTATCGTAAGGCTTTCTTTCGCGATTTCTCTTTCCGTGTCGTTGCTGTATTTAGCGACGACTTTAATGCCTTCGAGATTAAGAACGTTGTCTATACCGAAATCGTATTCTTTTTTGGTGGGTTGATTTACTATTTCTACGCTTTCGAGCACTACGTCCGTAACGGTTGCTTCAAACGTGTTGGTAACGCCCGCGTAAATTACGGATACGGTTACTTTGCCCGCCTCGGAGAAATCGTAGTCGCACATATCGGTGGTAACGTTTATCGTTTCCGCGTCGAACCCTTTATATTTTACCGAAAGAGTAAGTCCCGTAACGTCGATTACGTCGCCCTTATAATAATCCGCCTTAGGCGTACCGTTAAGAGTAATGTTGTCAACCACTTTTTCTATCATTCCGTTTTTGAAACAGAAGTACATAGGAGTTGTTATGACCGCGTTTTCGATGGGAGTGTATTCGGAATATTTATCTTTAATGCCCCACGCGTCCGCAGTGTAAGTTACCCAGGCAAAACCGGGAAGCAGACATATTTCCGCGCCGTTCTTTACGGTTGCCATGAAATCCACATCGTCGATATGGAAACCGAAGTTTCTGCCGTTCATAAGCATACGGGTAACTTTATCTTCGCTTAAAAGTTGAGTGAAGGTTTTGCCGTTAATCGTAACAAAATCGCTGTTCGGCTTTCCTATAACCGCCGACTGAGCCTTATCCGCATCCCACAACGCTTTAAGCGACACCGACAAACCGACTTCGTCTATACCGACAAGCGAAGCATAGCCCGTGCCTTCGGTACCGTAGACGGGACCGTAGTCTATTCCGCTGAAATAGGATTCGCCGTCGTAAGCGGAAACGGTGTAATTTATATCGCATTCGTGTTCTTTATAAGTTACGGTCGCCCTGCCGTTTCCTACCGTTTCGTTGGTATAACCGCTTATCATAGCGAGAGTAAGGTCGACTTCTTCCGTCGTGTCGTTGCTGTAAGAAACAACTATTTTAGCGTCCGCCGAAAGAACGGGAATTACCGAATATTGTTTAAGAGTAAGCGTTACGCCATTTTTAACCGCTATGCCCGTTATGGTAGCCACGGGTTCGTTTACCGTAACCGCCTGCGTTGCCGTTTTGCCGTTATAAGTTACCGTAACGTTCTTTTCGCCCGCTTCCGAGAAATCGTAACTTATCATTCTGTCTTTTACGGAAAGTATTGCCGAACCGCCGTCCGTGTAAACGGCTTTAATCGTCATTCCGTTGCTCTTGAATTCGTCGCCTACGGTATAAACGGTTTTGGTCGGTGCGGATACTACGCTTATGCTTTCTGTCTTTCTTACAAGCATTTTATCCGACGTACCCGGTTTATCCGCTACTTCAAACGTATAGTCGCAAGGAGTTTTCGCGCCGAGAGCCTGCGCCGATGTGTTGTACATACGGAAGCCTCTCAGAATAGTTACCGTTTCAAGAGTGTCGAGCGAATAACCTGCACCGACGTGAATACGCAAACAGAATACGCCGTCGCCGTACCAACCGAGAACGAATCTCGTAAGATCTACGCCTTCCGTTTTAAGTTCGTTGAAAGTCTTGCCGTTTAAAAGTACGTGATTGTTTATATCTGCGGTAGCTTCTTCAAAACCGCCGTCGGAATACCATTTTTCACCGAGTCCCTCAAAAACGTTTTCTTTTTTGAATCCGGCGTTGGTGGTAAACCATATAGAAATACCGCTGTCGTTGAGTTTACGATCACCGCCGTCTTCGCCGGCATAATATCCGTCGACGGGGATTACGTAAGTATTGTTTGCGTCGTAACCGCTTGTTCTGTCCGTTACGGTAACTTCTATATCGCAAGATTTGGTAACGTTGCCGAGAGTATATATAACCTTACCGCGAACGGTACCGAGAACCGCGGGATCTACCGAAATCATATCGGAAGTAACCGTTACGTCCTCCGCCGTTCCGTCCTCATAACGAGCCGTTACAATAAGGTCGGTTAAGGTCATTTCGTTTACACTGCCGTTTTGTTCTATCGAAACGGAACCGCTCTTGTAAGCGATGCCCGTAAGAACTTTTGCGGGAGCGTTTACCGTTACGTCTACGGTAACCGTTTTACCTGCATAAGAAACGGTAACTTGCTTTGCGCCCGCTTCCGAAAGGTCTGCGGTGCACATTGCGGAAGTAACTTCTATGGTTTTCGTTCCGCTCGTTTCGGTTACCGCCGTAAGCGTCATTCCGCTCGGATCGAACGTATCGCCTATTTCGTAAACCGTTTTGGTCGGTTGAGAAGCAACGGTAAGTTCGCTTGTAGCGTATTGATATGCGTTAGCGTCGCGATTTACGTAAAGTTTAAGGTCTGCCGGGAAATCCGTACCCTCTAATTTCGTAGTAGCGGTCTTGCTGAATACCCAGTCATCTTTCGTTCCGGCGGTACCTTCGTAAAGAGCGAATCCCTCTTTAAACGTAAGATATTTAATATCGTTTACTTCAATCACTCTTGCATTTTCGCACTGAACGTACATTCCCGCGCCGTAAACGGCTATTCTGAACACTCTCGAACCGGCGTCGCTCGTCCATTGAGCAACCGTTTTTTCGGTGCTGTCCGTACCGACAACGAGTTTGTCGTTGAAACCGGCAAGGTTTTCGAGAAACGAGCCGTCGCTCATATCAACGCCCTTGAAATGCACTTTGATAGCATTGCTTGCACCGTCGGCAGTCGGTTGTCCGACGTTGTCTTTCGGTCCGTGCGAAAGATCTATAATATCTTCCGCCGTTTTTCCGTCCGCACTCGCGCTACCGCCGTCTTTAAAAGACGTCAGCCCGAAAATTGCCGTCAGAGCAAGGCATATTCCGAGTAATGCAACGAGTATGATTTTGCTTGTTTTCTTTAACATACTTTCCTCCTGAAAATTATTTCTTCCGCGGATTTTTCCGCAGATAAAGACTTTTTTATTTATTATCCCTTAACCGCGCCTACCATAATTCCGTCTATCAGTTTACGCTGATAAAGAATGAACAGCAACGCGGGGAATATCGCCATAAAGGTTCCCGCCGCCATTTTTAAACTTGCCGTCGAGATATCGCTTGCAAGCGAGTCCTGATAAATTATTACCGCAAGGGTATACGTTTCGCGTTTGGTAAGATATACGAGCGGTCCGAAGAAATCGCTCCAACCGCCGGCAAAAGTTCCTACGACGATATAAAGAAGTATAGGCATGCACAGCGGAATTATGAGAATATATCTTCTGAATACGTTTGCGCCGTCTATAATCGCCGCTTCGTCCATTTCTTTGGGGATAGCCCTCATAAACTGACGAAGAAGGAATATGTTTATCGCGCCTCCGCCGAACGCCGCCGGAATTATAAGCGGTTTAAGCGAGCCGAGCCAGCCGAACTTATAAAACAATACGTATAGCGGTACTTGCAAAACCGTTCCCGGAATCATTATGGTAGAAAGCACGCAGGCAAATACCAACTCTCTGCCTTTCCATTGCAGTCTTGAAAACGCATATGCGCAAAGAGACGCCGAAAGCGGTACGAGAACCATATTGCAACCTACTACCTTTAAAGTGTTCCAGGTATACAGCAAATAGTTGTTTTTCGCAAAAATCGTTTTGTAGTTGTCAAAAGTTATTTTAGACGGTATTATTCTTGCGGAGTTTATATCCATTTCGCTCATAAAAGAACGGGATATAAGCAGGAAAAACGGAAACGCAAGGAATATCGCTATCAAGGTCAATACGAAATATTGAACGATTTTTATTATTATTCTTTTCCGTTTTTCTTTTCTTCCGTCGTCGAAACCGGGGGTTTTTACGATGATTTCTTCCGTCATTAGTCCTCACCTCCGTAAAATACCCATTTGGATTTTTTGAATATAAGCACGGTAAGCAACGCTATAAACAGGAACAATACCCACGCGAACGCGCTTGCGTAACCCATATTCAAAGATTTAAACGCTTCGTTATATATCTTTACCGCTATAAAGTACAGCGAGTTTTCTACGCCCGTTCCGTCGGAGCCTCCGACGATAAGAGAAGAGTTTACCTGCAACGAGCCTATTATTCCCGTTATTAGGTTATAGAATATTATGGGCGTGGACATAGGTATGGTTATGCTTACGAGTTTGTGCCACGAGTTTGCCCCGTCGAGTTCCGCCGCCTCGTACAAAGACACGGGAATCTGTTTAAAACAGGACAACCATATTATCATTCCCCCGCCGACGTTCCATACGTTCATAAATATAAAGGACGCAAGCGAAGTTTTCGCGCTTGAAAACCAGGTAAGTTCGTGTAGCCCCACCGTCTTTAAAATG